>CAYQKF010000144.1:0-12016 GCA_964417935.1 uncultured Pirellulales bacterium | reverse complement strand
TCCATCTGCAAATCATCGGCGATGCCGAGCCTGATTACGAACTAAAGCTCACCGTCGCTGCTGACGCAAACGCAAAAGAAATACCCGCTAAAATCTCATTCGAAACTCGTCTCGGCGAAGGCCTCCGCCGTAGCGGGAAAGGAGAATAAAAGTGAAAAAGAAAATACTAACCGTATCAATCCTTTTAGGCATAACCGCAATAGCGATAGTCGGCTATTTCGTCGGATGCCAGCAACGGGCTGCTACGTCCCCGAAACCGGCAGATAAGGTAAGCGAAGAGTCAGATGCAGCATTCGCTGAAGCAACTGATAAACCTGATTCCAAATTGCAAGTGGTAGCAGAACCGCAAACTGTGCTGTCCCAGCTACCAAAAGAGGCGCTGGAAAAAGATGAGCTCAGCTCCCTCATCCGCAAAGATTTGGAGGATATGCTTACCAAGGCCAAGGCAGAGGATAGAGAAAGAGCTGCTATTCTGACTAAAACCGATGAGTCCGCAATTCCGATAGTTACTTTCAAGGAAGCCGATGCTTTTAAGGGTAAGAGTGGGCGGGAAATGGGCGAGGTCCTCGAATCCGAAAGTGAAGAGGGAAAGTCTCGTATCGTAACAGGCCGGGTGCCGGTGCTGGGTGACAAACCAGAGATGGGCGGTATGGGTGGGTATGGCGGAATGGGCATAAGAGGCCGTGACAGGAGCGGCGGAATGGGCGGGTATGGCGGCGGGGCTAGAACAAACGGGCCTGCTCCGACTCTCAAAGCCCCAGACTTTAAGGGAACTCCGCGGTCGTCCAGGTCAATAAAATTCGGGGCCTTTCGTCAGGGCGTCCAAATCGACGGTATCGCGCGCCGAATACCTGCTGAATTGCTCAATGTCACGGAAGATGAGCTATGGGTAATAGCCCGGCCTGAAACGCAGGCAGTTCCTGTTCCTACCGATGATGATACTCCCGGCTGCGGCGCTATGTTAGCTAAGCTGCCCAAAAAAGAAAAGGAAATACCCCTGCCGCTAAAGCACACCGACGTTAAGGGACAAATCAGCGGCTACATCGCCACCGTTGACGTTACCCAGAAGTTCCATAACCCTTACGACCAAAAGATAGAAGCGGTGTATGTATTTCCGCTGCCGCAGAATGCAGCGATTAACGAGTTCATTATGACGATTGGCGAACGCCGGATCCGCGGCATCATTCGAGAGCGCAAAGAGGCCGAAAGAATCTATCAGGAAGCCAGGAGACAAGGGTATGTCGCTTCGCTTCTTACCCAGGAGCGGCCCAACATCTTCACGCAAAAGGTCGCCAACATTGAGCCGGGCAAGAAAATCGACGTCAATATCAAGTATTTCAACACCTTAGCATACGTGGACGGCTGGTATGAGTTTGTATTTCCTATGGTCGTCGGTCCGCGATTCAACCCTCCCGGCTATACCGACGGCGTCGGCGCAGTCGCCCGCGGCAAAAACGGCATCTCCGGTCAAAAAACTGAGGTCCAGTACCTAAAACCCGGCGAACGAAGCGGCCACGATATCGCCGTTACGGTTGACGTTAACGCCGGTGTAAAAATCGAAGAGGTTAAATGCACAAACCATGTTATTAAGAAGATTTTTACATCACCTGAAAAACTATCGGTCAAGCTCAGCAGCCTCGACAGTATCCCCAACAAGGACTTCGTCCTTCGCTACAAGGTTGCAGGCAAAACAGTAAAGTCGGCCTTGGTAACACACCACGACAAACGAGGCGGATTTTTCACGCTGATGTTGTATCCGCCGGAAAGCCTTTCGTATCTAAAGCGTGCCCCGATGGAGATGATATTTGTCCTCGATTGCTCCGGCAGTATGAAAGGCAAACCCATCGCCAAGGCTAAGCAGGCGATTACACGTGCCCTTAGAAAACTACAGCCGAACGACACTTTCCAGATAATTCGTTTTTCAAACAATGCCTCGCAGCTTGGTCCACATCCCATCCCCGCAACGCCGGCCAACATCCGCAAGGGGCTCAACTATGTCGAATCTTTACGCGGCAGCGGCGGGACTATGATGATTGAGGGCATAAAGGCCGCCCTGGACTTCGAGCACGACCCACACAGATTTCGTCTGGTCTCCTTTATGACCGATGGCTACATCGGCAACGAGGTCGAAATCCTCGCAGCGGTCCACCAACGCCTCGGCGCGAGCCGAATTTTCAGTTTCGGCGTCGGCTCTTCCGTCAACCGATACCTGCTCGACAGGATGGCCAAACTCGGAAAGGGCGCCGTCGCCTATATCGGCCTGGACGAGAGCGCCGGAGGAGTCGTTGACCTGTTCTACGAGCGTATCAGCCATCCTGCCCTTACCGACATAACAATCGACTGGGGTAATATGCAGGTTACAGATGTGTACCCCCACCGGATTCGTGACCTCTTTGTCGGTCGTCCTGTAATTCTCACCGGCAGATTCAAAGGCAATAGTAAAACAACCATTCATGTTACAGGCAAAGTCGGTGACATGACCCAGGAAATCGCTATCCCTGTCAACCTTGACGATTCCGCCGTTACTCATCCAGGCATCGCCTGCGTATGGGCCCGCAAAAAAATCGAGACCTTAGCTAATCAGTCCACCCACAACAACAATCCGGACCTGCCCGGCCAAATCAAGCAGGTAGCCCTTGAGTATGGCCTGATGTCAGCCTACACAGCCTTCATCGCCGTCGATTCTTCCCGGCAAACCATCGGCGACCATGGTATCACTGTTGCCGTCCCAGTGCCTGTGCCCGATGGCGTTCGATACGATACTACTGTCCAGAACTAAATGACGACTATTGCCAGGAAGTCCAGCCGGATTGTATGCAAACGACTCGATACTCAAAGGCTCCTGTCAACAAAGTATAGCTATAAGAAGTGCAGCACAGCATTTGCCGATCCGGACGATGCAGAAATGGCCTCTCGCAAACCTTATTAATCACAACGGCTCAGGAAATGGGCGGTACTGGACTTGAACCAGTGACCTCCTGCGTGTCGAGCAGGCGCTCTATCCAACTGAGCTAACCGCCCCCTTGGACATTTGCTTATAGTATGATGAAGAAAATTTAAAATCAAGATTTTTTGTGCAAAACTACTGTGTAAATGAAAGCTGATATTCTGTCCGTAAATGTAAGATTAGGTATTAACACAAGTTATGACAAATTGTGTTAGTGTAACATTGTTCGTTTAGTAGAAAATTATTCGTAGCCGCTTTCATTGTGTTCGATTGGCCGTCTGGTGCAATCAAACATAAGACTCAAGACACATGACCAAAGACGCAAGACAGAGGATAGAAGACAAGATGACTTGCTATACCTCGCAGTGCAAGGTATAGCTTGATTTTTCGGCTGAGTGTTGGGAGCGGACGGTAACGAGAATAAGCAGTAATGAGAGGACAGAGGACGGAGGACGGAGGACGGATGGCAGAGGACTTTTCAAATGATTCCGCCGCAGGCGTATCTACGATACGCCTGTTGGAAGTCCGTCGATGCGGCACCGGATGACGCACGTATATATCCATATCGGCTATTGATTTCGCTGTGGGCGTATCTGCGATACGCCTGTTGGAAGTCCGCCCATGGCTAATATCCATGTTGACTATTTTGGAGATTGCACTGCTCTGCGAATCACTCACTACACTGCTAAAAAAAAATTGCCGATTTCATCTTGTATGTCGTACGTCGCTTGCGTTGGTGGTGAGGAGCGTTAGCTCGTGACCCATGATTTGTGGTTCATGTGAAGATGCGTAAGAGCATAAGGGCACAAGTAAACAGGTACACATTTTTGCACAATCTAATCAAAAAATATGGGTAATCACGCGGGATTTTGCTTGATGTTAAAGCGGTTGATTTAGTATAAAATATAGGATTGATTATGCGTGGGCCCGTTTTGACTTGTGTCTTTGGATTCTGCTCCTCTGACGAATGTAATATGTGTAGTTTGTAGTTTTTTGGGCTTTTGAAGGAAGGAGGTAAGGTTCTCGATGCTTGTTTAAGCAAACCTGAGAGGTCGGGATTTTGGTGTGCGGCCAAAGCATGGTTATTTTTAACTTTTTTGAAGGAGGAATATTGTGTGTAGAAAAATGATTTATTTAATCTTATTTACCTCGGTGTTAGGGATAGCTGAAGTACAAGCCTTGGGTGATGATTGGGATCGCGCTGCCTATTGGGACGGGCGATATCCATCAGCTTGGGGTGGAGGTGGCGAGGCTATGCGAGACGCTTTGGAGGCTGCCGGCTACACGATTCTCGACGCGGACGAGCTCAAAACGTGAATGGATGCTCGCATCGCCGACGGAGCGTTAAGTGTAGTCGTATTCTGTCGGGACGTCGTGCCGGACACCGTCGCAGAATCGATGTCAGATACTTGCACGCTTCGACGATATCTGGATGCAGGTGGCAAGATTGTGTGGTATTCGGATTGGCCTTTTTACTACCAGGGTAGCTCGGATGGTACCATGACCACGTGGGATAGTGCCGGAGCGACCAGCGTATTGGGATTTAATGCCTCCAGCGGGCCCAATGACTCCTACGACGAAGTGGTTTTTACCGATGCAGGAGTTGCCTGGGGGCTGACCCAAACGTGGGAGTCGCGGCGGCCAACGTCTCCTACCGTTACTGACAATCTTACAGTTTTAGCTACGGTCAGCAGCGGAAGTGCAGCGGCGTGGGTGAAGCATTATGTGCCGGGTGATAAGTACCGAGGATTTGTTCGGATATTCGACCAGGCAGGCGAGGCCAACCCAGATGACATTATGCGCCTGGCGGAATACACTGCCGTGAAGGCTGAAAATCCCAATCCATCTGATGGTGACATACTTCTGGACACGTGGGTAAACCTTTCGTGGTCGCCGGGTGCTTTTGGAGCCTCGCACGATGTGTACGTTAGCGACAATTTCGACGATGTGAACGACGGCACCGGCGATGCGTTCCGGGGCAACCAGGCCTTAACTTATTTTGTTGTCGGTTTTCTCGGATTTCCTTATCCGGACGGCCTTGTTCCAGGCACAACCTACTATTGGCGGATCGATGATGTTGAGGCAGACGGTACAACGAAGTACAAAGGCAATGTTTGGAGCTTCACGGTTCCGCCCAAGAAGGCCAGTTATCCTGCACCGCCTGATGGGGCCAAATTTGTGGGCCCGGATGTGGAGCTTGGCTGGACGGCAGGTTTTCGTGCTAAATTACACTATGTATATTTCGGCGACAATTTTGACGATGTGAACAGTGCCGTTGTAGGTCTGCCTCAGGCAACTACAAGCTACAGTCCCGGCACACTTGAGTTAGAGAAGACCTACTACTGGCGGGTCGATGAGTTTGACGGCTTCGCCACACATAAAGGCGATGTCTGGAGCTTCGAAACTCTACCCGATCTACCCATTACCGACCCCAGTCTTATCGGCTGGTGGAAGCTTGATGAAGGCTATGGAACTACTGCCGTTGATTGGTCCGGCCACGGCAATCATGGCACCTTTGTCGGCGACCCGCAGTGGGTAGCCGGGTATGACGAAGATGCCCTGGAATTCGACGGATATGGTGATTTTCTTGATTGCGGGGCTGATCCCAGTTTGGGGATTTCAGGTGCAGTCTCGATTACGGCGTGGATAAAAGTTGGTGCTCAGGGTATTGCTCACAAGGTTGGGGGGAACCAGGACGGTTCCAATGGTGGCTATAAGATGAGCATGTACAGTAACAACAGGATCGAATTTGAGATTCGAACTTCTGATAACACGGCCATCCTCAATAGAGATATTGCTGGTGGAACAGAGATCGTAGCGGATGTTTGGTATCATGTCGCCGGTATCTATTCTCAAGCCGATGGCTACATCAGGACATACGTTAATGGAGTGCTGGACAGACAATTGATTACAACAGAGGCACTCGGTGCTTCACCAGGGACTTTTTACATTGGTTGTGAGCCCTACAGCACTGGCTCGGACAATTTTAACGGCGTCATAGACAATGTCCGGCTTTACAACAAGGCGCTGACGCCGGAGGAGATTCAGCAGGCTATGCGAGGTGACCCATTGCTTGCCGGGCTCCCGAAGCCGAGTAATGGCTCAACACCATACATCAGAGATGCGACACACCTTAGCTGGTCACCGGGAGATAATGCATCTGGGCACGATGTGTATTTCGGGATTGATAGAGACGCCGTTGCCGATGCTGATTCATCCGATACGACCGGCATATATCGAGGCCGACAGGGTGTTACCATTTACACTCCACCGGATGTTGAATGGGGCGGCGGGCCTTACTACTGGCGTGTCGATGAGTATAATAACGACGCGACAATCAGCAAAGGCAACGTGTGGAGTTTTACGGTAATCGACTTCATTGGAATAGACGACATTGAGGACTACAACGACTATCCGCCCGACGAGATATTCAGTACGTGGATAGATGGATGGGAAGTCCCGACGAATGGCTCTATCGCAGGTCATGCCAATCCTCCTTTTGCCGAGACAAGTATTGTTCACGGCGGCTCTCAGTCGATGCCGGTTTACTACGAAAACAATTTCAAGTACTCTGAGATAACCATGACGTTGGTCTCGGTGCGGGATTGGACAGAGGAAGGTGTTGGAGTATTGTCACTGTGGTTCAGGGGAAATCCGGCAGGCTTCGTAGAGGGACCAGCCGGCACCTATACAATGAGCGCCGCTGGCACAGATATCTGGAACGATGCCGACGAGTTCCGCTATGCATATAAGCAGTTGTCGGGCGATGGCTCAATCACAGCAACGGTCGAGAGCGTCCTTTGGGTCCCCGGCTCCGACGACTGGACCAAAGCCGGCGTGATGATCCGTGATACGCTGGATGCCGGCTCAAAGAATGCGTTCGTAGCTCTCACTACTGGCTCGGGCGATGGCGCAACTTTCCAGTGGCGTCCTATTGCAGGTGGCAGCTCCAGTTCAAATCGTACACTGGTGAGCATATCGCCGCCTTCTGCTATCAGACTGGTGCGTCAAGGTAACACGTTCACCGGCTATGTCTTCCTGAACGGCCAGTGGCAGCAGGAAGGTCAGTCGGCTACGGTTGCGATGGCGGACCCGGTGTACATAGGCCTGGCGCTGACGTCGCATAGCTCCGGTGTAACGACCGAGGCCGAATTCTCCGACGTCCTGACCACCGGTGCGGTTACTCCGCTGACGTGGACACACGAGGCCATCGGTGCAGCTATGGCCGCTAACGACCCTGCGCCGATGTATGTGAATCTCAACGGTATCGCGACGGTCTATCACGATAATCCCGATGCGGTGCTGATAGAGGAATGGACGGAATGGACTATCGACCTGTCCGCCCCAGGCGGATTTGCAGCACAGGGCGTGAACCTTGCCAATGTCAATACGATTTCTATTGGTTTCGGCGATAAGAGCAGTCTGCAAGCTGGCGGTTCCGGTATGGTGTTATTTGACGATATTCGGCTGTATCGACCGGCACCGTAAGCTGGAATTTATGTGGCAATTTTAATTACACGGTTTATATTGCAGATTTGTATCAATTCGGGACCTATACTGATTGATTCGGTATAGGTCCTGTTTTTTTTCGTGTACCGGGCCTTACTTGCGATACGCCTGGTACTTATCGAAATTTGTCCTCCTGATTAAATTAGATTGACCAAAAAACCCGAATCTGCGATTATATCTTGCCTGTCGCGACTTGGCTTCGCCACCCGCTGCGACTCGATGCGTTAAGCCGCATCGCGGCGAGAGCGAGCCACGGCGGGCAGTTTAGCCTCAGTGTTGCTGTATTTTTACAGGAACTTTTTGGGGCAATATTGGTCTAATTGAAGGAAAACCGGTGGCGGAAGTGGCGAATATTAACATTGACGACGCTGTGTTGGTTGAGCGGTGCCGGCAGGGCGATTCTGCGGCAATGGAACGGCTTATTCTTAAGTATCAGAATCGCATCTACAACGTTATATTAAAAATATGTGCGGATCCCGACGATGCCGCGGAACTTACACAGGAAACATTTGTCAAAGTAATAGAGAACATAGATAAATTCCAGGGCAGAAGCAACTTTTATACCTGGGCGTTTAGAATAGCCGTTAATCTGACCTTAAATTATTGCCAGAGAAACGCCAGGCTTGGGTTTAGGTCGCTTGATGCAGAGCAAGAAAAGTACTATAGCCGGGCAACACGGGTGTTAAAGGAGTTTTTGAGCGATGATAGCTCACCTGACCCTGCGGCGGTCGCTCAGAACAGAGAATTGTGCGAGATAGCTGTTCAATCTTTGATGAAATTAAATGATGCACAAAGAGCGGTCGTTGTGTTGCGGGATATTGAAGGTATGAGTTATGCCCAGATTGCAAATGTGTTGGATATAGAGTTAGGCACGGTCAGAAGCAGATTGAGCCGGGCCAGAAAAAAGCTAAGACAGATTTTGGAGGCCATTTTGCAATGAAAGAAAATCCAAATATGGACGAATTGCTAAATAGCTTCATTGATGGAGAACTGACACCCAGGCAGCAGACGGAGGTTCAACGGCTGGTAGCTCACGATGAGAAAATTGCACAACGGCTGCGGCAGCTAAAAAGATGCAAGATGTTGCTGAGTTCTCTGCCTGTTGCCAAGGCTCCGCCACAGATATTGGAGAATGTAAAAGCTCTCGCCGCGTTGCGACCCGTCGCAACGAGTCGCAGCGGGTCCCTGGCCAGAAGAACCCTGCTGGGCGAGCAGCCCTCGACTTTTGACGAGAGGGTCGGTGCAAGGCATTTGCTGGCTCGCAAGGTCTTTGCTGCCGCTGCTATGCTCGGGCTGGTTGGCATTTTAACGGCCGTGGTTTACACCATTGTAGCTCCCCAGCCTGTCACGCAAGGACCGGTTGCTATTGAGCGTCGAGACCTGCCGCCGAGAGTTGATGTGGTAGAAGCCGAGCCGAGGCTGATTGCTGCACCATTTAGTGGCAGGCTTGAATTGCACACAAATTACTCGCCTGCTGTTTTAGCGTTTATTAACAGGGCGATTGAGGAAAATATCCCTTCAGATGAATGGATTGTGTCAGACCAAAGCGATGCAAGAGAACCGCACGCTCTTATTTGCAGCAGCGACAGCTTTAATTTACTGTTGGCTGAGCTGGGCAATATCTGGGATAAGTTGGATTCGGCCACGTTATTTGTTGACACTGAAGTGTTTGGCCAAAAGGTTGTAGTTGACGCAGTTACCGCTGAGCAGATTGCCGGTGTTGTCAATCAGGACGATTCCAAAAGGCGTATCGAGGTCGCGAAGGATTTTGCCGTCCTGAACACTATAGCCGAACATTTGCCCGGCAGAGAGATTCTAACTGCTATCGATGATACTACGGTGGGTTTGATAACCCCGCCCAAGCCGGTCTTGACCTCGAATCAGAAAACAGTAAAAAAATCAGCCACCGGGACCGAAGCGGACAAAAACGTGCGCCTGACAATTACGGTTGCAGCCAGTAACTAATGGACTGTTGATTTTGATACCCACGTCTGCATTTATCAAACAGCAGTTGATTTGCTCCGGAAGGGTTTCAGTGTGGATGTGCTCGCCGACGCTGTATCTTCGAGAACCCTGGAGAACAAGCAGATTGCGCTAAGCAGAATGGCCGCCGAGGGAATAAATATCAGTTGTACTGAGATGGCCTTATTTGAGTTATTGAGAACCGCCGAGCATCCCCAATTCAAACAAATCGCCAAACTGATTAAGTAATCTCAGCTTTCTTTTTTACTATCATTCTCATTTTTTTGTGCGTTTTTGCCGGTCAGAAGTGGGAAAATAAAAAATAATTGCATATTTTTATATTTTTCCCTTGACGGATTCGACAGATGTCGAATATACTCTAAAGATATAGAATATGGAGGTATAAGAAATGCCGAAGTCGAGAAAAGTCAAGAGGCCCAGCCGGGAAAAGCCGGCTGTGGAACTAACCCAGGCCGAATGGGAAATAATGAAGGTGGTCTGGGAAAAAGAGCCCTGTGCAGCAGGCACCGTCCAGGAAGCGCTGGCCAAAAAGAGGGACCGGGCCTACAGTACGGTAAAAACCACGATGGACAGGATGGCCGAGAAAGGATTTCTGGAGATCGAGAAAATCCGCAACCTTCAGCTTTTCCACTCCTGCATAAGTGAAGTTGACGCCAAACGAGGGGAATTCCGCAAGATGCTCAAGCGTGCCTTTGACGGGGCATTAACTCCTATGATGCAGTTTTTGATTGAACATGAAGGCCTTTCAAAAACTGAATCGGCACAGTTGCGCAAACTTGTAAACAAGGCTAAAAACAAGAAGGATTGAGTACGAAAAAAATAAACCAAACTGGGAGACAAAAAAAATGAACCAGGCAATTAATACGTGTATAACAGGTTTGAATAATATAGGCCAGGGATTTTGGGATTATGCAGCAGGCATATTTATCCAAGCCAGTGTGCTGATTGTTTTGTTGCTAATCATTGATTTTTTGCTGCGAAAGCGAGTACGAGCAGTGTTCCGTTATTGTCTGTGGATGCTGGTATTTATAAAACTTGTTCTGCCGGCTTCTTTCACGTTACCAACTGGAATTGGATATTGGCTGGGGGATTATTTTCCAAGTGAAGTTTCGATAGCGAAGTTCGTGCCGCAGATAAAAGAGACGGTACCAATCGCTATCTATATACCGCAAGGGTATATTCCTTTAGAGACGCCCATGATGAATGAAACGACGACTACAGGAATTGAGCTTGAGGCTATTCGCTGGCAGGGATTAGTATTTTTAGGCTGGCTTGTTGGGATGCTGGTTCTTTTGGTATTACTCGTTAAGCGGGTTTGTTTTGTCAGAGGGCTGATTGCTCAAAGCAGACCTGCAAATGAGCGGTCAGTTGATATACTAAATGAAGGTCGTAGTCAGATAGGTATTCGCCAAAATATTGAATTGAGGTTGTCCGGCAATACGCTCAGTCCCGCTGTTTGCGGGTTATTTAAGCCAATTATTTTAATACCAGCCGCCTTGCTTAAAAAGTTATCGCGAGAGAAATTAAAGGCCATTTTGATTCACGAACTTGCTCATATTAAGCGGGGCGACGTTTGGGTAAACCTGCTGCAGACTATGTTGCAGATCGTGTATTTTTACAATCCGTTTGTATGGATTGCAAACGCGATGATTCGCAGGGTCAGAGAACAGGCGGTTGATGAAATGGTACTCGTTACGCTCAAGCCGGAAACTAAAAATTACAGCAATATGCTGATTGATATAGCGGAAATGGCGTTTTGGAGGCCGAAATTCAGTTTACGTCTTATTGGCGTAGTAGAATCAAAGAGAGCTTTAGAAAGGAGAATTAATCACATGTTAAGCAGACCTGTACCAAAAAGTTCAAAACTCGGATATCTTGGATTAATCGCAGTTGTTGTTATTGGGGCGATATTATTGCCGATGGGCAGTAATTCCATGGCCGAAGCTGCCAACACACAGAAAAATTCTCGTAGGAATTCCGAGACTAAGACAATCGTGCCCGGGGTGCGAGTCGGTGAATACACGTTTGACATGAGCGAAGATGATGTGTTGGAAAGTTTGGGAAAACCGAATTTTATTTTTTACGGGGAGAAAAGGTACACTCTCGACAATCTTCCAAGAACGTATTACATGTTCTTTGATGATGTTTCCTTTCGGATACTTGACGATTCGGTCAAAGAGATTACCGCGATAAGCCCTAATTACAAATTCGCCAATGGATTGGGAGTTGGTGACTCAGAGCAGAAAATCAAACAAGCCTTCGGTGACGGCTTTCAACTTAAAGAAACCCAGTGGAAAGATTTTCTCTCCTACGAGGATAAAGGCCTCGTGTTTGAAATCAACAAGCAGGACAGAACGGTTATGGAGATAAATGTTTCGCCAATCGAAAGTTCAAAATCTTATAAAGATGCGGATATTGTTGGCAAGATAATCGTACCTGGCCTGCGAGTTGGTGATTATACGTTTGACATGAGTAAAGACAATGTGTTGGAAACTCTTGGAAAACCAAAGAGAATTTTCTACGGAGATAAAAGTTACACTCTTGGTAATCTTCCAAGACAGTATTTTATGCACTTTG
>CAYQKF010000143.1:0-12347 GCA_964417935.1 uncultured Pirellulales bacterium | reverse complement strand
GGTGATGGATGGCGGCGTGCGTACGAATTAGTTAAGGCCGGCGCAGTCGGCCAGATCAAGGAGTTTCACACCTGGACGAATCGCCCAATCTGGCCACAGGGCGGCGACCGTCCGACGTACACAAGTGCGGTTCCCGAGACCCTCGACTGGAACGCATGGATCGGCCCGGCTGCGATGCGGCCCTACGCCGGTCCCAGGGACAGTGGCGGGGACGGTGGCAGGAGAGGTAGCAGGAATATACGCGGTCCCTATCATCCCTTCAACTGGCGGGGCGTAGTCGATTTCGGCTCCGGGGCACTGGGCGATATGGCCTGTCATACCACCGACGGAATCTACGCGATCATGAAACCAGGCTACGCGGCCACTGCCGAGCCGATCATCATGACCGGCCCCGTCAAGGATCAATGGCCGGCCGGGATGGTCGTCAAAAGCACCTACCGCGCGAAAGGTGACCGGCCCGGGTTCACCACCTACTGGTACGAGGGCAAGAAAGAAGACGGTACGCCTTTCATGCCGGAGACTCCTGAGGGACTCAAGGTCGACGGACGCAAACTTCCGAGAACCGGAAATCTGGTCGTCGGCACCAAGGGAACAATGCTGGTGATTGGTGATTACTGGGAAACTCCGCTATTAATCCCGGAAGCGAGGCGCAAAGAGTTCGGCAAAGCCAAACAACTGCTCGAACGCTCTCCCGGACATCACAAGGAGTTCTTTATGGCCTGCAGGGGCGAGAAGCCGCGCCAGTTCAGTCAGTCCAACTTCAGCTACTCCGGTCCCATGGCCGCAAACGTCCAGCTCGGCAACCTCTGCGCCCGAGCGGGAAAGAAGCTCGAGCTGAACGAAGTCGGCAAGATCGTCAGCGATCCGAAGATCAACGACCTGGCCTGGCGCGAGCCCCGCAATGGTTGGGGACCGCTGGAGATGAAGGTCTAGGCGAATCGTGAAACATAGAGCTTTCTGTTAGTTTTTGGGCTGTTTTCGGCGAATCCTGGCAATTTCGCCCCGAGGTGACCGGCGTCGACTATTCCTTCCCGTGCGGCGGTTTCGGGAACTCATTGCTCAGAAGTATGATGGAGTGCAAATGAAACATGTGGCTTCAAACGCTTCCCAAATGCGAGGAAGTGGAAAGACTTCCACAAGATGCTCGATAAGCAGAACGGGCCCTTGAATTTGCTGAGAGTTTGCCAAACACGCTGTGAAAATAGAAATGGGCTTAATCCAGGAGAAACGCTGTTATGAAAGGCCATAAAGTAACTGCTAAAGAGCGGCAGACGCAATCTGCGCAAAGGTCTCGGGCGACCGACAGAGAGACCGGGCTGTCCCGCCGTGATTTTATCGGCGGCGCAGCGGCCGTAGCTGCATTTACAATAGTCCCCCGCCACGTACTTGGCGGCCCCGGGCGTATTCCACCAAGTGAGAAACTCAATATAGCCGGTATCGGTGTAGGCGGTCGAGGGGCCGGCGACCTTGACGCACTCAGTAGTGAAAACATTGTTGCTCTGTGCGATGTGGACCAGAAGTATGCGGCTGCAACTTTTAAGCGCTACCCTAACGCTAAAAAGTACCGGGATTTCCGCAGGATGTTAGACAAAGAGGACAAGAACATCGATGCGGTGGTAATAGCCACGCCGGACCATACACATGCTGTTATCGCTATGAAGGCAATCAAGATGGGCAAGCATGTGTACTGCGAAAAACCGTTAGCTCATTCGATATATGAAGTCCGCAAAATTACCGAGGCTGCGCGAGAAGCCAGAGTGGCCACCCAATTAGGCAACCAGGGTCAAGCATCTGAAGCGACTCGCCTGGTGTGCGAATTTATCTGGGACGGTGCAATTGGTCCGGTTCGTGAGATCCATTCCTGGTGCAACAGGCCAATCTCGCCTCGTGGTATTGACCGGCCCAAGGAAACTCCGCCTGTGCCTGAAGGACTTGACTGGAATCTGTGGCTCGGCCCGGCACCGGAGCGGCCTTATCATCCCTGCTATCTGCCGTTTAGCTGGCGGGGCTGGTGGGATTTCGGGACGGGAGTGCTGGGCGATATAGGCTGTCATCAACTCGCTCCAATTTTCCGGGCTTTGAAGTTAGGTTATCCGACGTGCGTGGAGGCCTGCTCCAGCGGGGTGAATTCCGAAACCGCGCCTCTGGCGTCTATCGTCCGTTATGAATTCCCGGTAAGGTACGATTTTCCGGCGCTGAAGCTGACCTGGTACGATGGCGGCCTGATGCCCGCCCGGCCGGAAGAGCTTGAGGAAGGTTTGCGTTTCGGTAATGCCGATGATAATCTGTTTTTGGGCGACAAGGGCAAGATGTTGGGCCACAGACTGCTGCCGGAATCAAGGAGCAAAGAATACGGCAAGCCACCGAGGATTCTGGCCCGTTCACCCGGTCATCATAAAGAGTGGCTCGATGCCTGTAAGGGCGGCCCGCCGGCCGGTTCCAACTTCGATGTTGCAGGGCCGCTGACCGAAGTGGTTTTATTAGGCAATATTGCCCTGCGCATGGGCCAGAAGTTATATGAGAAGGGCCTAAAGCTGTATTATGACGGCCCAGATATGAAGATTACCAATTTGCCTGAGGCCAACAAATACATCCGCAGCGAATATCGCGATGGATGGACTTTATAGTATTGGTTGAATGGGTGATTAAGTACTCGCCGATGTTGCGAGCGATGGGTCAAAATCAATTATTAAGATGCAAGAGGAGTATTCTTATGAAAAACCGGAAAAAGCCAAACGAAGAACAAAACAGAAAGTCGCCGACGCGCCAAAGCCGCTATGGCGACGGCGCGATATCGCGACGTGATTTTATGGGCGCAGCAGCAGTGGCGGCGTTTACGATTGTCCCCCGACATGTCCTTGGGGGTGCGCGTCGTATTCCGCCAAGTGAGAAGGTCAATATAGCCGGCATCGGTGTAGGAGGTCAGGGCGGCAGCGACCTTCGCGCGTTAAGCAGCCAAAACATTGTTGCACTATGCGATGTGGACTGGGGGCATGCAAACAGGACATTTAAGCGTTATCCCAATGCGAAAAAATACAAAGACTTTCGCATAATGTTAGACAAAGAGGACAAGAACATCGACGCCGTGATTGTCGCCACGCCGGACCACGTTCACGCCGTGGCGTCAATGGCGGCCATCAAGAGAAGCAAGCACGTCTATTGCGAGAAACCCCTGACGCACTCGGTACATGAGGCCCGTGTGCTTGCCAAGGCGGCCCGCGAGTACAAGGTCGCTACGCAAATGGGCAATCAGGGCCAGGCGTCTGAGGGAACGCGGCTGATGTGCGAATATATCTGGGCCGGCGCAATAGGGCCGGTGCGCGAGGTGCACGTATGGACGGACAGGCCTTTGCGAGGTCTTGACGATGTATATTGGCCACAGGGCGTGGGCAGACCAACGGATACGCCGGCGGTCCCTGAGACATTAGACTGGGATTTGTGGCTTGGCCCGGCACCGCAGCGCCCTTATCATCCTGATTATGCGCCTTTTAAGTGGCGAGGCTGGTGGGATTTCGGAACCGGAGCGCTGGGAGACATCGGCTGCCATAGTATCGACCCTATCTGGCGTGCACTGAAGCTCAAATACCCGATAAGCGTCGAAGCGAGCTGTACTCTGGTCAACAAAGAGACATTTCCGGTAGCATCGATGGTAACGTACCATTTCGATGCCCGCGAAGATATGCCGCCGGTCAAACTGACCTGGTACGATGGTGGATTAAGGCCGCCGAGACCGGAGGAATTAGAGGATGGCCAGCGCTTGGGCACAGGCGGTACGCTGTTTGTCGGCGATAAGGGAAAAATGCTCGGATACACGCTGATGCCGGAATCGAAAAGGAAAGCGTTCGGCACGCCGCCCAAGGTTATCCCTCGCTCGCCCGGCCATCATCAGGAATGGATAGATGCGTGCAAGGGAGGCAAGCCTGCGGGTTCTAATTTCAATCACGCAGGCCCATTGGCCGAGGCGGTACTTCTGGGCAACGTCGCGCTTCGCCCGGAACTAAAAGAAAAGCTGACCCGTACCAGTCTGCTCTGGGATGGCAGAGCCTTTAAGTTTACGAATATGCCTGAGGCGAATAAGTACCTCCGTTGTAGTTATCGCGAGGGGTGGGAGCTGTAGTTGTGGTGAAATGGTTACTGAACCACTCGCCAATTTTGCGAGCAAAAAATTCAAGAGGAATATTGTTATGAAAAACAGGAAAAACCTGAAAAAAAAACAAGACGGAAAACTTTCACGACGTGAATTTATGGGCGCTGCAGCGGCAGTAGCGACGTTTACTTTTGTCCCTCGGTATGTGCTGGGAGGTCCCCGTCATATCCCGCCGAGCGAGAAGCTGAATGTCGCCTGCATCGGTGTCGGCGGTATGGGCGGCAGCGATGTTAGACAAATGAACACGGAAAATATAGTTGCATTGTGCGATGCCGATTGGAAACATGCAGCCGACACTTTCAAGCGTTTTCCTTACGTGAAGACATACCGTGATTTCCGCAGGATGTTAGACAAAGAAGGTAAAAACATCGATGCGGTAACGGTATCGACGCCGGATAATATCCATGCCGTTGCGGCTATGATGGCTATCAAGATGGGCAAGCACGTTTACTGCCAGAAACCGTTGGCGCACGATGTTTACGAAGTTCGTCAGCTTACCGAGGCGGCCCAAAAGTATAAAGTGATGACGCAGATGGGCATTCAGCTTCATGCTACTAATGCCCTCAAACTTGTAGTCGAGGTCATCAAGTCCGGAATGATAGGCGAGGTGCGAAAGGTTGATATCTTCAGTAACAAGAACTGGGGCGGTGGCACGCGGCCTAAAGAGGCTGAGCCTGTACCTGAAACGCTCGATTGGGACCTGTGGTTAGGCCCGGCCCCCTGGCGGCCTTACTATGGGCATCAGGTTTATCTGCCCGGCAATTGGCGCCGCTGGTGGGATTTTGGTACAGGGACGTTAGGTGATATGGGCTGTCATATAATAGACCCTGTCTTTTGGGCGCTCGATTTGAAATATCCTATAAGCGTGGAAGCGCATCCGGGCAAGTTTAATAATGAAACTTATCCGGAGGCAACAGCCGTTCGATGGGAGTTCCCTGAACGTGGCAAGCTGCTGCCGGTTACGGTTACCTGGTATGACGGTGTTAATAGACCCTTCCTGCCGAAAGAGCTTGAGCCGGGGCGCAAGTTACCCGGTCAGGGCGGACTGTACTACGGCGAAAAAGGTACTATCCTTGTCCCACATGGTGGCGGCCCGAGACTGATACCGGAATCGAAGATGATAGGTTTCAAAGCTCCTGAGCCGTTTTTGCCAAGGGGCATTAATCACTACCAGGAATGGATAAGGGCATGTAAGGGCGGCCCGAAGCCGTTAGCTAATTTCGATTACTCCGGCCCGCTGAGCGAAACTATCCTGTTAGGTAACGTGGCAGCTCGTGCCGGCCAGAAACTATTCTGGGACGGGCCGAACTTCAAAATTACCAATGTGCCTGAGGCCGAAAAATACTTAGAACGCGAATATCGTGAAGGTTGGAGATTATAGTTATACTATTTTTGTGGGGAATAACGTCTTATTAATAGGAGAAAAAGAAATGAACAGAAAAGCAAAACTTATTGTTGCAGCGCTGACGTTTGTATTGTGTATTTGCTGGCTGCCCAGGGCAAACGCAGCTTCTGAGGCCCAGGAAAACTGGAAGCTGGGCATGCAGGCGTACAGTTTCAATCGCTTTACGTTTTACGAGGCGGTTGACAAGACCAGGACGCTTGGTATGCGGTATATCGAGGCCTATCCGGGCCAGCGACTGAGCAAGGAAAAACCCGATGTCAGGACCGACCACAATATGTCCTCGCAGGACAAAAAGGAAATGCTGCAAAAACTTCGGGAAGCGGGAGTCAAACTTATAAACTACGGCGTAGTAGGTCTGCTAAACAACGAGACGGAATGTAGAAAGGTCTTTAATTTTGCCCGGGAGATGGGAATTGAGACGATTGTCTCGGAACCGCCGGAGGAGGCGTTAGGTCTGATAAGTAAGCTATGCGATGAGTACGAGATCAACGTAGCGATTCACAATCATCCCAAGCCATCGCATTACTGGGACCCTGATACCGTGCTCAAAGTCTGCAAGGGACGCAGTGAGCGGATCGGTGCCTGTGCAGATACGGGGCACTGGATGCGCTCGGGTATCAATCCGGTCGAAGCGACCAAGAAACTCAGAGGTCGTATTATCAGTCTGCACTTCAAGGACCTCAATGAGTTCGGCGTCCGCAAGGCACACGATTGTGTTTGGGGCACAGGGGCAGGCGATGTCAAGGCGATATTAACAGAGCTTGACCGTCAGAATTTCAAGGGCGTTTTCTCGATTGAGTATGAGCACAATTGGCTAAACTCGATGCCTGAAATCGCCGGGTGCGTCTCTTACTTCGAGCGGACCGCCGCCGAATTAGGCCAGACCGATTGGCAATGGATATTCAACGGCAAGGACCTGAGCGGCTGGGATGGTGACATGCGTCTGTGGTCGGTTGAGGATGGCGTCATTCGAGGTCAGACCACTATTACCAAACCAGCACGCGGCAATACGTTCCTTATCTGGCGTGACGGTAAGCTTAAAGATTTCGAGTTGAAACTCAAGTTCCGCATTCAAAACGGTAACTCCGGCGTGCAATACCGCAGTAAGGACGTTGGCAACTGGGTCGTCAGCGGCTATCAGGCCGAGGTTGAGAACGCTCCGGGTAAGGTCGGATTTCTCTATCACGAGAAAGGCCGAGGATGGCTAGTCAACGTCGGCGATATGATGGTCATCGATGAGAAGGGCAAAAAGAATGTTATCGGAAATGTATCCGATAAAGACGAGCTTATCAAGGCCGGCTATTACAAGGAAAAGGACTGGAACGAGTACAGAATCATCGCCCAGGGCAACCATCTGATACACTACCTCAACGGCTACCAGACAATGGAGCTGGTCGATAACGACCGGGTAACCAACCCGAACGACCCGAAGGATCGCAAGGGTGCTGCGCGAGAAGGTATCCTGGCACTTCAAATCCACGCCGGGCCGCCAATGCTCGTTGAGTTCAAGGACATTCGCATCAGAGAGCTAAAGCCTAAATATGGCGATGCTGTCGTGCTGTTCGTCGACAACCAAAACTGGACTCTCAAGGGTGACAAGAAAAAAAGCAAATGGGCCGTTGGAACCGCTAAAATGTCGTCTGAGAATCCGAAGCTGTTAGTGAATGAAGGCGGCGGTGGTGAAATGATAAATCTGACCGCTAAACACGGCGACAGCATCGATATATACTCCAAAGAAAAATTCGGCGACTGCCGTATCGAGCTGCAGGTGATGGTGCCGAAAGGTTCCAATTCCGGTATCTATATTATGGGTGAGTACGAAATACAGGTGCTGGATAGCTGGGGAAGAGTAAAGATGGGCAGAGGTGATATGGGCGCGATTTACGGCGCCGGTGCGCCTCGCGTAAACGCGTGTAAGAGACCCGGCGAATGGCAGAAGTACGTGATCGAATTTCAGGCTCCCAGGTTCAACGCCAACGGCAAAAAAATCAGTAATGCCAAGTTCATCAAGATCGAGCTCAACGGCGAGTTACTGCACGAGAAGAACCTCGAAATGCCTGGGCCGACGGGCGGTGCCCTGGCAGGCAGGGAAGCACCTTTCGGTCCGCTTATGTTCCAGGGCAACCATGGCCCTGTGGCGTATCGCAATATAATAATGAAACCGTTGGCAGAGTAATTGTATATCGCTGCTGAAAATAGGAACCGGCGACGTTTTTTTTCTCGTCGTGTTTTTAGAAAATATTTGAAGCGATAAACAGCCGGTAATCCCTGCGCAGTTTGGATGGTACCGGCAGAAAAAATTCGTCAAGTGTGTGCTTGACAGTGATATACGGCAACGTTATATTACGCGATAATAAAAATTGATGTTTAGTTTGATTTGTTAAATTTATGGAGTTGACAGAAGTACGATGAGTAATCAAGAAACTGACAAAAAAATTGACAGACGTAGTTTCCTGCGTTCTACCGCGGCGGCAGGAGCAGGATTGGCATTTTCGCCGATGGTTTTAGGACAGACAGGCGGCAAAAAACCGGATGATATTAACGTAGCTCTGCTCGGCACCGGGGCCCAGGGACAGGTCTTAATGAACGCCTGTCTGAAGATGCCCGGCATTCGCTTCAAGGCGGTCTGCGATATCTGGACAGCTTGGAATCAAAAACGTGTCTCTCGCATACTCAAGGCCTACAAGCACGAGCACAATACCTATGTGGACTACAAGGAAATGCTCGATAAGGAGAAAGACCTCGATGCGGTCATAATTGCCACACCGGATTTCTGGCATTCTGAACACGCGGTTGCCTGCCTTGAGGCCGGGCTGAACGTCTATTGCGAAAAAGAGATGTCCAACACCCTCAAAGGCGCCAGGAAGATGCTCGAGGCTGCAAAGAAAAGCGGCAAACTGCTTCAGATAGGCCATCAGCGCCGCAGTAATCCCCTGTATAGACACTGCTATGAGAAACTGGTCGATGGGGCAAAGCTGCTGGGTAAAATCACCTGTATCAACGGGCAGTGGAACCGCAGCAAAGCGGCGTGTGAAGATTTAGGTTTCCCGAAAAATCGCGACATTGAGCAGGCCACCCTGGAAAAGTACGGTTTCAACTCGATGCAGCAGTTCAGAAACTGGCGATGGTATAAGGGACTCGGTGGCGGGCCTATCGTTGACCTCGGCTCACATCAGATTGACATTTATAGCTGGTTCCTCGGCGCAAATCCCAAGTCCGTGATGGCCAGTGGTGGTATCGACTACTGGAAAGGGCACGACTGGTATGACAACGTTATGGTCATTTATGAGTATCAGCTCGGCGAGAGAACCGTCAGAGCATTTTATCAGACAATAACGACTAACAGCAGCCAGGGGTATTTTGAGACCTTTATGGGCGATGAAGGGACGCTGGTAATCTCAGAAGCCGCCGGTCGCACCATTATATATCGCGAAGCGTGGGTCCCGCCGGAAAATTGGGAAAGATGGATCAAGATGGACTTCATAAAGGTACCCCTCGAGAAAGAAGAAGAGGAAAAACCCGCCAGCGACGCTGTGCTGGACGTACGGGAGTCGCCAAAGCCGCCCAGTTATGACATACCGGTAACAATGGAAGGCAAGCCGTACCACCAGCCGCACCTTGAGAACTTCTTCGATGCAGTTCGCAGCAAGGCCAAACTCAATTGCCCCGCTGAAATCGGATACGAAACGGCAGTTACGGTATTGAAGGTTAATGAAGCAGTGGCAACAGGTAGAAAGTTAGAATTCAAGCCGGAAGACTTTGAAGTATAAAAAAAGCTTGTTAAAAATAGAGCTTATTGTAAAATTTCTTCGATGAATGTCAGATGAGTTCTATAAAATTACAGGTTAGGCATATATTATTTAAGAAAATCGTGTTTTTTGATTTTCTTAAATAATCCTGTAACTGTTCATTGTGCAAGAGCTTATTGTTTGAAAAGAAAAAAACAAAAAAACGTTTTTTTCTTTCCAAAGTATGCCTAACCTGTAATTTTATAGAAGCCTTTGAATATTAATAAGAGGAAAGGATTGGCTGTACGTTGAGAAAAGGATTGATATTAACAGGCTTTTTGTGTTTGCTGGTATTGTGCCTGCCTATTCCCGTTGTCTGCTTCGCAAACGAAGCAGTGGAGGTTGATACCGGCCAGAAGCTTCTGGGCGACGAAAGTGACGGCAGCCGGGCACCTTCAATTCATCTTATTCCTCTGTTTTCCGAAAACGAAGATGGCGAAAAAGGAGGAAAGATTACTCCTGATGACGACCCTCTTCTGCCTTTTTCGACTCGCTGGACCTGCGGTGACTGCCACAGCTATGGAATAATCAGCAAGGGCTGGCATTTCAACGCTGCCGACCCGAATGTTACACCCGGTCGTCCGGGTCAGCCCTGGATACTGGCTGACGCTCGGACCGGTACCCAGATTCCCCTTTCGTATCGTCCCTGGCCGGGGACTTTCAAGCCTGAGCAGGTCGGCTTTCCAGCTCGTGAATTCACCAGGTATTTCGGCAGACATACGCCCGGCGGCGGGGCCGGAGAGCTTGAAACCGAAGACCCCGACGAGATTATGCGTGAGTTTATCTCCGGCAAGCTGGAAATTAACTGTCTGAACTGCCATAATGCTGACCCGGCCCACAACCAGGGCGAGTATTTCCCCCAGGTGGTTCGTGAGAATTTCCGCTGGGCTGCGGCTGCTACTTGTGAATTTGCTTCCGTCAGCGGTTCGGCCAGGGATATGCCCGAAACCTACGACCCTTTTATGCCCGAGCCGCCGGAGGATGCAAAGAAGGTTCCGCCAGGGGTAAAATATCGCGAGAACACATTTGACCACGAGAACAACGTTTCCTTTAACATCGTAAGAGAAGTTCCCAATTACCGGTGCTACTTCTGCCATTCCAACTTATACATAGACAAGGAAGATACAGAAAAGTGGTCGTCGGATGAGGATATTCACCTGATGGCCGGTTTGAAGTGTGTCGATTGCCATCGCAACAGCGTTGACCATAATATTACTCGAGGTTATGAAGGCGAGGCATCTGTATCAACAAATCCATTAGTGGCTACCTCATCATGTGAGAGCTGCCACCTTGGAGTAAAAGATTCATCATTACCTCTGGCGGGGCGATTAGGCGCGCCGGTGCCGGAACATTGGGGTATTCCTCCGGTGCACTTTGAGAAACTCACCTGCACAGCCTGCCATTCGGGTCCCTGGCCGAGCGAAAAGACTATTCTGACTAAAACCTCACGTGCCCATCGTTTGGGCACCTTAAATGCCAATAAATCCAAAGAGGCTCTCCCACATATCGTGGCCCCTGTTTTTGCCCAGGAATCTAACGGCAAAATTGCACCTCATAAGCTGCTCTGGCCCGCCTATTGGGCGACTGTGGAAGACCAGAACGTCGCGCCCATTGCCTTTACCACCGTCACAGAAGTTATCGTCCCGGTCTTCGCCGATGTGAATCGTCCAACCTCCGGCGACTGGCCTGAGCTGACCACTGAGCATATCGCCAAAGGCCTTGAGGCATTAGCCAAATCAGTCAAGGGTACACCTGCGTACATCAGTGCCGACAAGCTCTATAAACTGGATGATTCGGGCACACTAAGCGAAGAAGAACACCCGTCGGCCAATCCGTATTTATGGCCCATCGCTCATAACGTCAGGCCGGCTGCCCAATCACTGGGTGTTAGAAGGTGTGAGGATTGTCATTCGACTGATGCTCCTTTCTATTTCGGTGATGTTGCTGTTGACTCTCCTATTGTTGCGGCCCGGGAAGCTAAAAAAATGGTGGAATTCGTGAAGGTTCGCCCTTTTTACACGAAGGCGTTTGCCTTTTCGTTCGTGTTCCGCCCCTGGATGAAGATTATTGCTCTTGGCTCTAGCGTGATTCTGGCCGGGGTTTTATTGTTATATGCACTAAAGATGTTGGCCTGCATTGCGAAAGCTTTGACAGAGCGGGATTAGTTCTTTCTTCTTGAGAGTGTATAGATAGTATGTTTCAAACGATTTCGATAGTGGCGTTTGCGATTACCGTTGGGTGTATGGTTTTGAATTGTGTAATTTCTCCCTGCAAAGAGTGCTGGCGGCATCCATTAAGAAAAATGGTACATCTTTTTATGCTGCTTTTCATTGAGCAGAAGCTAAGCCTCATGGGCGTTTTGAGGAAGCTGGTATATCTTCTGGCGCTGCTTTGTTTTGTAATATTGGCGGTTACCGGTTTTTACCCTACTATTATTTTGGGCGAGCACATTTCGGGCTATTTGATAATGGTGCATGCTACTTTTGCACCGATATTCGCAATCTGTTTGGCGGTTTTGGCTGTGATGTGGGCACGGAATTGTCGTTTCACTCACAGCGATTGGCCATGGTTCCAGCGTATTGTTCAACGCGTTACTTTAGTCAAAAGCGCCAGCGAAGAGGCACATTATGAAAACTCAGGCCTCGGACAAAAAATAACATTTTGGCTGATAATCTTTTTGGCTTTGCCGTTAATCCTGTCAATTATTTTGAGCATGTATACGCTTTTCGGAACGTATTGGCAGGAATTACTTTTGGGCATTCATCGTTACACCGCTTTGGTGTTTGCATTGGTTGGGATTGTGCATATTTACCTGGTGATCCGAACTAAAATGCAGGAATAATGACCAAGTGAATTGCTCCTGTGTGTTTGTTGGGCAGCGCGTTTTGTGATTGAGCACTCGCACCTTCGATTACGTGAGTGCAGGCGCAAGAATGTAACCAACACAGGGCGGAAAGACCAGCTATAGAGAGTCAAGAATAAAATAGCGGAATTTTTTGTATAGCTC
>CAYQKF010000142.1:0-12395 GCA_964417935.1 uncultured Pirellulales bacterium | reverse complement strand
TCCCGCTTTCGCGGGAATGACAAATACTGTTTCCGCAACAGGAACTAATTAGTATCTGTTGCGGAAAACGAAAATCGACGATGTCACCCCTGCGAAAGCAGGGGTCCAGAGCGAAAAAGCTGGATTCCCGCTTTCGCGGGAATGACAAATGCTGTTTCCGCAACAGGAACTAATTAACTAATGCCTCCCCCTATAATTAGAGCTACCTGCGTTTTTGATGCGAAAATATAACCGTCTCTCGTCGCACGTCGCTCGTAACTCGATGTTAAGAAGACAGTTAAGAAATTTTGAAAATTTTGATTTTTGCTCTGAGGTACCCGCTCTTTTGTGCGAAAAATTGCGGATTTTTACATATCTTAACGCACAAAACTGCCCTTCCGCCACGCTTAGCCTTGCTTGCTTTTCAAGTAAGTACCATCGTTTTTGATTGAAACATTAGGCGTAAGAGTCGGGTACGTAAAATGAAAGAGTCGATGCCAAAAAATTAGATAAGTGTTTGTTTAAAAGACAGCTGGTTTAGTAGGATACTTTCGGCGAAGTGAGAACAATCTTAAATTCCCAAGAATAATTCCATTTGACCAAGATTCGATTAGGAGGTCTGGTCGCAAAAGACTGGAGGATAGAGAGCAACGGCATTAGAGCCCTTTGGTATTAATTTGATAAGGAGATCAAAATGTTCAGAAAAAACAAAAGCCCTCCACATAATAAAAGCTGACGACAAAAGGGTAAGTTTTGCCGCCAGCAATCCAAACTGTTGAAAGCGAATCAGTTGGATCAGTATTTTAGCATTTCTATTGGTCCCCTGCAAATGTTTTATTAAAGTTGAATTTTGAAAGGCTTTTATTATGGCTCGAAAAGAAAACGTAAAAAGAGTGATCGATGGTGATACTTTTGAGACAAGTTCACGTAAGCACCCAGTGCGTTTGGCAAATGTCAACGCACCGGAAAAAGGAAAACCTGGTTCGACTAAAGCTACACAAGCTCTGAGGAATCTTATTCAAGGAAAGAAAGTCCAGATCGATACAGTTGCACGAGATACATACGGTCGATCCGTAGCAAATGTCAAAGTTGACAGTAAATCGGTCAACAAAGCAATGAGCCGGAAGTTAAAAAAGTAACTCGACATAGCCGAGTAGAACAAAGAATATAGCCCAAGTTGTAATGACTAAACTTTTTGAAATTGCTTGATCCGCCTTCGGAGGTTTTCCTCATAAGGAGCCAACCGGAGGCAGACCACTTTTTATTATCTCAACAATATCAATCCCCGGCCAGTTCCAATATCCGTATTCTCTATCAATAGGCGGGCTGAGCCATCCATGGCGAGTATCTCGTATCTCCCTTCGGCTGCGCTCAGGGCAGGCTAAGGAAGCGTACCTCGTATGAACATATAATCCCACCCTACAAACTCGATATTGACATAAGCCAAGTCATACAAATTCGTCGCTTGTCGCTGGTGGCTCGTTTACACGTGACCAGTTCCGATCTCAGCTTTTCGGTGGGGCAAGCCCCACCCTACAAACTACCATGCTTAGCCTTGCTTACTTTTCAAGTAAGTACCAGCGTTTTTTGATTGAAAATTCCTGCAATATCGCTGCCATTCCTGCGAAAGCAGGAATCTATAAGCTCTCCGCTAAACGCTAAACGCTGTTTTTCCCTGCGGTTGTGATTGATTTTTACGAATCTTCATGTTGATTTAAGACAGGCAATTGTTAAAAGGTAGTAAATGTAGGGTGGGGCTTGCCCCACCAAAACGATGTCGATAAGATATGTCATTATGCCGAATTACATACGTGCAAAGTTTGAAGGATGATTCTACTTTTTTACAGTTGTTACCTATAACCGTGTCAAGTTATTCCATTCGGAGCTTGCACGTCAGTGCTTAAGAGACGCTATTCGCAAAACACAATCACATCGACCTTATGAGACTGTTGCATTTTGTCTTTTGCCGGACCATTTGCATTGTGTATGGAAACTTCCGGAAGATGATTCGGATTTTTCGACAAGATGGTCATCGATAAAAGGAATTTTTAGCAAAAAATATTTGCAATCGGTTGGTCGGAAGAAACAGGTTACAGAATCTCGAAAACGCAAAGGAGAGGTTTTTATATGGCAGCGGAGGTTTTGGGAACATCAGCTTCGAGATGAGAATGACCTTCAGTGCCATGTCGATTATATCCATTATAATCCGGCCAAGCATGGATTGGTTCGTCGGATTGAAGATTGGCCGTGGTCATCATATCACCGATATTTAAGAGAAGGATTTTACAGCGAAAGTAATGATTTTGCGGATTTTATGAAAATTGGCATTGATGCTTTTGGAGAATAACAAAATGGTGGGGCAAGCCCCACCCTACAAACTACTCTGCGAAGCGCTGCGTAGCACGAGCGTATCTCGGAAGGAAAGTGCCTTTTTCGCCGTTGCCTGTACCCTAAGTCTTAATATATATACATAATAATTTATACATACATAACACCCAACCTTCGACGATTTATAAAGGTACGTAGTCCTTTTGATTAGTCAAAAGGACTACGTGTATATCAAAAAAAACTTATTGGTATCGCATCTTTTTCAATTAACAGAAGCGAAAAAAAGCACTCTAAATGTTAGCTTTTCGTAGTACATTGATAAATTCCAGAATAACACTTGCTTTACCTTTAGCTCCGACCTTTCGAAAAATATTTCCAAGATGAGCACGCACTGTATTGTATTCAATACGTAGTTTATCGGCGATCTCATCGTTATCAAAATCCTTGCATACCAATTTAGCAACCTCTATCTCTCTTGGCGTTAGATGCCAACATTTTCTCAGATACTCCCACTGTCTTTTAGCAAAAACCATAACCTGAACTCCTTCTATTTTTACTATTGAATTTCTCGCTTAATCTCATCTCAAGAAAATTTAAGTAGTCCTTATGACTAATCGAAAGAACTATATACATATTATCCTGTTTGCTTCACAGCCTACTGAAATGTTTCATTTTGACTTCTTAACTTTCTTCCGCCCCCAACTGGTTGCAATCTTCGTATTCTCTATCAATAGGCGGGCTGAGCCATCCATGGCGAGTATCTCGTATCTCCCTTCGGCTGCGCTCAGGGCAGGCTAAGGAAGCGTACCTCGTATGAACATATAATCCCACCCTACAAACTCGATATTGACATAAGCCAAGTCATACAAATTCGTCGCTTGTCGCTGGTGGCTCGTTTACACGTGACCAGTTCCGATCTCAGCTTTTCGGTGGGGCAAGCCCCACCCTACAAACTGTCATAATGCAAATCTCCATATCAAAGCACCATTTTAGCGATTTCCTCTCTTAATTCAATGGAAACTTTCTCCGCAAACCGCCATTGCCAAAAGCGGCTACGGCATGCCCGGCAAACACTATATCGGTTCGTTTTTTATAAAGCACGTAGTCCTTTTGACTAATCAAAAGGACTATGAGCCTTATCTCGCTCGCGCATCAGGTCATTACAATCTCCGAAAGTCTCCTTAATTTTACACTTCAACTTTTTTTTCTTTCGCAATACGCAATACGAGATACGCTTCGGAGTTTACCCCGAGTTGAGTCGAAGGGCTTCACTGTTCACGACTCACCATTCACCAATTATTATTCACTATTTATGCCTGCGTGTTTGTGCTGAAAAAGAGTGCTTTTTTTAATGGTACTTTGCGGCTTAACCTGCTATAGTAAAAGGGCTTAAAATATTCTTAAAAAATACTGAGATTTCATTGCAGGTATCTGCCTCGTTAGAAACTTGATTGAAAAGGGTTGAATAACATTATGCAGCAATCGGACGAAAAAGAGAAGTTACTAAACGGGGTTAACAGCCCTGCGGATATAAAGAAGCTGTCGGTAACTCAACTGGCAACTTTGGCCGAAGAAATACGCCGGTTTATCCTCGGCTCGGTCAGCAAAACCGGCGGACATCTGGCGAGCAACCTCGGCGTGGTGGAATTGACACTTGCATTGCACTACGTCTTTGATTTCAAAGAGGACAAACTGCTCTGGGACGTCGGCCATCAATGCTATACACATAAAATCATCACCGGAAGGAAAGATAAATTCGAGCATCTTCGTCGCCCTGAGGGGATAAGCGGCTTTCCCAACCCGGCTGAAAGCGAATATGACAAGTTCGCCGTCGGACATGCCGGGACCTCGATAGCTACAGCAATCGGAATGGCTTTAGGAGAAGAATTGAGAATTAAGAATGAAGAATTGAGAATTAAAACTGAAAAAAATTCAAAATTCCCAAGAATCGTTGCGATGGTCGGCGATGCCAGTATCGTTAACGGCACCTCTTTTGAGGCACTCAATAATCTCGGACTGGTCAAGCGGCAATTACTAATCCTGCTCAACGACAACTCGATGGCAATAGACGCAACTGTAGGAGCAATGGCAAAGTACTTTTCCAAAGTTCGGCTGAGCCAGACATACGAGGATTTGCGCAAGACGACCAGAAATATCTTAGAGCATACGCCCTTTATAGGCAAAAGTGTCGAGGAAGCGATTGAGAGGATTAAGAAAGGTATCAGGATGGTTCTGCCGGCCAGCCAGATGTTTGAGAGTCTGGATATTCCGTACTTTGGTCCTGTTGACGGCCATGATATTGGCTCGCTAATAAAATTGTTCCAGGCGTTGGCCGATCTGAATCACCCCGTAATTCTTCACGTCTATACAAAGAAGGGCAAAGGTTTTGAACCGGCCGACCAAGGCCCCAGCAAATTTCATTCGACCGGCCCGTTCGAGATGAACGGAGATGCCGTTGAATCGCCTTCGGACTCAAGCAGGCGGAGTTTTACCAGTGTACTCGGTGAGCATCTGACAGAGCTGGCTGAAAAAGACGATAGAATTGTTGCTATAACCTCAGCGATGTGTGACGGAACGGGGTTGTGTGAATTTCGCAAAAGATTCGCCAAGCGGTTCTACGATGTGGGTATCGCTGAAAGTGCGGCTGTGGATATTGCAGCAGGGTTTGCCAGAAGCGGCTTAAAGCCGGTGGTCTGTATCTATTCAACCTTTTTGCAGCGCAGCTTCGACCAGATATTCCAGGATGTGGCGTTGCAAAATCTACCGGTCATTTTCTGCATTGACAGGGCAGGGGTCGTTGGCTCGGACGGCCCAACGCATCACGGGCTTTTGGATATCGGTTTTTTGAGGATAATGCCGAATATGGTGCTGACGGGGCCTGCCAATGCGATTGAAATGAAACTGGCTCTGGAATTTGCGTTGGGCCAGGATAAGCCGGTCGTTATAAGGTATCCGAAGGATTTTGTTCCAGAGCAGGAGTTTGTCCCGCCATACGTCTGGCGGGCCTGTGCCAAGCCGTTTAGGTTGGGCAAAAGCGTGGTCGTCAAGAGGTCGAAAAAATCTGCTGTTGCGATTGTCAGTTACGGCAGCGTCCTGGCAGAGGCACTGAGAGCGGCTGAGTTGTTAGCTGAAGATGGCATCGCGGTTGATGTGATTAACGGCCGATTCGCTGCTCCTGTCGATGAGAAGATTGTCTCTCTGCTGGACCAGGGAAAGGGCGTAATCACGGTGGAGGACCACGCAAGCGCCTGTGGATTCGGGTCAGCCGTGCTCGAATTGGCTGCAACTAAGAGCTATTCGCCAAAGGCCATACGCCTGCTCGGTGCGCCGAGGCGATTTATAGGACACAATTCCAGGACGCAGCAACTTATGGAAGCGGGTGTAAATGCCGATAAGATAGTAGAAACGGCAAAAGAAATTGTGTGCTCGATGCTTGATGCTTGATGCTTGATGCTGGAGCGAAGCGTAAGCCCGTCTATGACGGGGTATGTGTTTAGCCAGACAACTGAATCAGCAGTTTCCTTATGTGGCACGGGCTTGAAGCCCGTGAAAACACGGCCAAGATGGCCGTGCCACCAATAAAACAACTGAGGCTAAACATATACATGAAGGGCTCGATGCTCAAAATGTCATTGCGAGGCCCAAAGAGCCGTGGCAATCTCAATTCATTGCGTTTGAGATTGGTTCGTCGCTACGCTCCTGGCAATGACAAAGAAGGATGTTTGAAATACAGCATACGAGAAACGAGATATGAAATCTCTGCCAAAATTGGTGATTTTCGGCGACCCTAAAAAGGAGGGGGTCCACGAGGCGATTGACGAATTTGCCGGCTTTGCAAAGGACAAGGCCGAGATAGTAGCAAGCTGTAGTATCGAGGATTGTAGGGCCGAGATTCTTAAGGAATGTGATTTTGCGGTAGTTTTCGGCGGCGATGGGAGCATTATCTCGACGGCAAGGAATGTGAGTGAAGCAAGTGTGCCGGTGATAGGCGTTAATGTCGGCAAGCTTGGTTTCTTAGCGGAATTCAGCGTTAGTGAACTAAAGGATTTTTTTCCCTGTTTGACGAAAGGCACAGCCCAGATAGACAAGCGGATGATGCTGAGCTGTAGAGTTTTCGGCTCGACTGAGCTATCTCGAGGCCCTCGAGACGGGCTTGCCGAAGTCAGCGATGCTAAGGAAGATGACCGAACCCAGAAATTTTGCTCAGCAGCCATCAATGATGTTTTCATCACGGCTGGGCCACCTTTTAGAACGGTTGAGCTTAAAATATCGGTGGATGGTCAGCCGTTAGCCGGTTGTGCCAGTGATGGATTGATAATCTCCACACCGACAGGCTCAACGGCCTATAACTTGTCGGCAGGCGGCCCGATAGTCTCGCCTAAGATGGAGGCGATGGTTATTACGCCGATATGTCCTCATTCACTGAGCTTTCGGCCAATCGTTATCAACGCCGACAGCATAATAGAGGTTGTGGGCATACGGGTCAATGAAGGCACGACCGTTTCTATCGACGGCCAGGTCTCATTGAGGTTGTCAATTGATGATGTGGTAAGAGTCGAGAGACAAAGCTGCGATTTTTTGATTGTAAATAATCCGCTTCGCAGTCAATGGGACACTCTTGCAACGAAACTTAGCTGGGCTGAAAAGCCGAAATATAAGCAAGACACAAGACGCAAGACCCAAGACGCAAGACCTGAAAACTTTGGTCTTTGTCTTTAGTCAACAATCAGTGGTCTTTGGCCTTGGGTGAATTGTTTATAATTACGAGAATAATTGCGGATAGGGAGGTATTTAATATTATGAAGAACCGGCTTTTTATCACGGTGGTAGCGGTGTTTTTTGCACTTAGCTCGCCAACAAGCTGGTCGATAGAAAACCGCTCGATAATGAATCCTGCTGGTTTGAGCACTGTTCCTCCGAGCAGTATCCAGAGTGGTCTGATTAGTAATCCTAACCCGATTGATACGAGCGGTAACCTGTTAATTACCGGCAATGTTCGCCGTGGCAGGCACTTCCGCAATTCTGTGCCGTATGGTTCAACCACGAGTTTTAGGGCTGGTCTTGGTTCGTCGTCACTTAGCTCTTTTTTGAGGGATTCTGCCGGCGCACAAGACTTCGGTCGTTATGCCGGCAAATACAGGGTTCAGCCATATTATTTACCCAGCCAAACAGTAACCACTACAAGGCCCGGCTATTCCGGAGTTTTCAGGCAAGTAGATACAAGGATTAATAACCGTACACTGCAGGGCCGGTACCCGGCGGGAATGCGCGGAACCGGTTTGGAGAAACAGAGTTTGTCCGGCGAGGGTACTTCTACCTGGGTCGGCACTTCGCAGCAGCTATCCGATTTAGGATGGAAGGGACAGCAAACACAATACGATACATCGGCTAAGCCTCGACAAATAGTACATAGCATACGGGAACTTCAGTTACTTACTCAAGCCGAGACAGGTATATCAGCCAAAGACCAACAGTTAATGGTTGAACGGTACCAAAAACAGACACAAGACTCAAGACTCAAGACCCAAGACCCAGGACCCAAGACTCAAGACCCAGGAACGGCCCTTGAGCAGAGGTTTGTGGTATGGAGTCCGGAACATAAGCAAAGCCAGGTGGCTGAAATAGTTCAGTCCACCAAACCGGACTTCAGCGCAGACGTGCTTACCCCCGCGATAATGCCTTGGCAGACAGATGCAAGGGCGAAAGCTCCGGCATTTCAGGATGAGTCCACTTTGCAGAAAGTTACGGTCTGGGAAACCCAGGCAGATGAGGGTAAACTTGATGAACACGGCAGAGACCTGCAGAAGCAACGTAACCGATTTGGTTCCGACGTTCTTGAGCAAATAAGACAGCAACTCGATGATTTGACCAGGTCCGTCGATGCCCGTTTGCAGGCAGGAGCGGATGACCAGGAAGAATCCCGTTTCGGATTTTCAGAAACACCGAGCCCCGTTAGAAGTGAGCCCTTTTGGCAGACTGGTGGAAATTCGGTACAGACTTCTAACAGGGTGAACCGTGGAAGTTATCGAGAAAAAAGTTCTCCGTTGGATGAATTAAATAAGCTCTCACAGGCTGACTTATCCGCCAAGGCCAAACGCATCAGGGGGACACACACCAGCCCTGAATCTTTTTCGGAGGCCAAGTTCAATCATCACATGCAGGCAGCACAAGACCATCTAAAGGCCGGCAGGTATTATCGTGCTGCGGATTCTTTTGCTTTAGCGTCTATTTATAAGCTGGATCCCGGCGAAGCAGGGTCGGATCCGGTCCAGGCCGGTGGCCTGGCACTTTGCTTTGCCGGCAGAGGGCACGCGTTATTGGCCGCCGGCGAATATATCAGTAGTGCTCTGTTTCTTTCCAGAGCGCTCGAGATTGCTCCTGAATACGCACGTACTAAAATCGATTTTGCTGTTATGTTAGGCGGCGAGAACAAGCTCGAAAGCAGAATAGCAGAAATTAAAGAATGGCTGGGACGGAGCGGTTCAGGCCGATTGGAATTTCTCTTAGGCTATGTTTATTACCGGATGGGCAGACTCGGCCAGGCAAAGCAAGCCATTGATTCGGCTTACACAAAGATGCCTCAATCCCCCGCTGTGGATGCAGTTAAAAAAGCTATTGACGATGCGATAGCAGAAAAATCGGCGACTGTCCCTAGTTAACCCGTCCCTAGTTAACCCTTCTGTTTATCTCCAACCCACTTCTCTATTCTTCTCGACTGTATCCTGTGGTTGTGGTATTCTGGGGGCTTGAATATTGGTTGCTATTAAGAGATGAAGTTCTATGAAAAAGATGATAGCAATTTTGGCGAGATGTTTGTATTTTCGTACTACATAGGATCAGATGGAAAGTATTTTCGAGCAGATTGGCAAAAAACTTTGAAATTCTTTGCGATTTTTGGATTATTGATCCAAAAAACGATAAACTGCTTTGAATAAATCGATTTGGTGGTACGTATATTAATGCAGAAAGAGAGTAAAAGTAGGCACTTGAATCCTTACCGGCCGATTGGGAGTTGGTAAAAAGTGAACCCCTAAGGAGAATTGTTATGACCACAACATTATTAATTTATGGGCTGATGACTGTTATTCCCGGGTTGCTTTTGCTGTTCATGGCCATCTTTGGTGCTGATACTGATGTGGATATAGACACAGACTTTGATATTGATGCAGATGTGGATGTTGACATAGAAGCAGGAGAGTTTGGAGGACCGGGCAGACTAAGTTTAAGGCTGATACTGTTCTTTTTAGTTGGTTTTGGTGTTGGAGGTTATGTGTCTGTTTATTTTAAATTTCCTTTACACCACATTTTAATTGGTTTTATTGGAGGCTCCATTGCCTGGTTTCTTGGTTATCAGCTGCTTAAACTGCTCTACAAACAACAATCAACAAGCCAGATCAGATTAATCTCATTTGTAGGAAAACAAGGTAGAGTAGTGGTTCCTATACCCAAAAATGGAGGCACTGGAGAGATAGAAGCAACCAACAAAGAGACCGGACAAAGTACTTACTTTAATGCAAGAGCCGTTAATCCTAAAAAAGAATATAAGAGGGGTGAGTTCGTTAAAATAAAGTCTGTTGCCGGAAAAACAGCAGTTGTGGAGTAAAGAAAAGAATCTTTTAGCCATGAAAAAGGTTCGAGGACTTTGACGTTAAACTAATTGGGTCTGTATTAGTAAATATTAACTTAAAAAATTGAGGAGAATTATTATGGAAGGTTTAGGTTTGATAATTGTTATTACTGTTGCAGTAATTGCTTCGATTTCTATTGTTTTAATTTTTGTGAACAACTACAAAAAAGCAGAGCCAAATGAAGCTTTGATTTTTACAGGAAGAAAAAATAAGGTAAAAACCAAAGATGGGGCGGTTGTTGTCAAAGGATGGAGAGCTGTTGTTGGAGGTGCTAGACTTAAGATTCCGGTTTTGGAAAAAATCAACAGAATTTCTCTCAAAACAATGAACCTGGCTGATGTAAGAGTAGAAAAAGCATATTCAAAAGAAGGCGTTCCTGTGACTATTGATGCTGTTGCGAATGTGAAGATTTCCGGTGAAGAAGGAATGCTTGATAGAGCCGTTGAGAGATTTCTCGGAACAGACGCCAGGCAGATTCAACAGATTATCAAAGAAACTTTGGAAGGCCAGCTACGTGATATTATTGGTGTTTTGACGGTTGAAGAGCTCTACCAGAAGAGAGACATGTTTGTGAACAAAGTCCTCGAGCAAGCCGGTGAAGAATTGGCTAAGATTGGTGTCATAATTGACATCATCAACATTCAGGATATTCGTGATGAGAGAGGATATCTCGAAGCTCTTGGTATAAAGAGAACTGCTGAAGTTAAGAGGGATGCTGCAATTGGACAGGCGGAGGCAGACAGGGACGCGATGCAAGAGTCTGAAACTGCTCGCAGAGAAGGGGAAGTTGTAAGGTCTGCCCAGGAAAAACAGATTGCAGAAGCAGAGAAAACCAGAGATGTTGCAAAACAGCAGTATGTTGGTGAAACTCTTGCAGCTACTAAGAAAGCTGAACAACAAGGACCGCTTGCTGAAGCAAAAGCAAGACAGGGAGTTGTTGTTGAAGAGCAAAAAGTACAGGAAGAAGAGCAAAAGGCAAGAGAAAAAGTTGAGGCAGCAAGAGCACAGGCAGAAGAGCAGAAATATAAGGCCGTGGTAGTAGTTCCTGCTGATGCCGAGAAACAAGCTGCTATTCTTAAAGCGGAAGGGGAGTCTGAAGCTATTTTGAGAGTAGCTGAAGCAAAAGCTAAGGGAACTCAATTACAGCTTAAAGCCGAGGCGGAAGGCTTGAGAAAGAAAGCAGAAGCCTGGAATGCTTATGGAAAAGCAGCACAGCTTAATCTTGCTTTAGAGGCTATTAAAGCAGTCGCTGATGCAGGTGCTCAATCTATTGGCCAGGTTAAGTTTGATAATGTTGTAGCAATCGACAGCGGAGCTGGAAATGGTGATAGCGCGGTAAACAGACTTATGACCGCTGCCCCCGGGGCACTTGTTAAGTTTATAGAGCAAATGAAAGCTGCTACTGGAATTGACCTCGGCAAGAGACTACAGGAAATTGCTGACATGCCGGATGAAGAAGCTGCTGAGCCTGCATCAGACCGAATTCAACCTTCTGCTAAGCCAGGAAAATCTGGAAAAGCTACTAAAGAAGAATGATTTTTTAGCTAATTTGCAAATAAAATATAATGTTTTAAGACTTTTGCTTTCTATAAATTGACACGAATACATATTCAACTGGATATTACAGAAAAATAGGGACAGTCACCTATATAATGTTTGACAAGCGTTGGTTTTTGTGTTAATTTGGCTTTATGCCAAGATTAGCAAGAGCAGTTGCGGTCGGGTTCGCTCATCATATTACCCAGCGAGGTAACAATCGCCAGGATGTGTTCTTTGTGGATGATGATCGTGTGGTTTATCTGGAGCTGTTAAAAGAGCAGGCGGACAAATACGCCCTGGAGCTGGTCGGCTATTGCCTGATGAGCAATCATATACACATAGTCGCGATACCGCATGCGGAGGATTCGCTGGCCAAGGGCATCGGCAGGACGCACTTTCGCTATACGCAATATATCAACCGTTTTCATAAGCGCAGCGGCCACTTGTGGCAAGGACGTTTCTATTCCTGTGCGCTTGATGAAAGGCACTTCTGGATGGCCATGAGATACATAGAGCTTAATCCTGTTCGCTCACGGCTCTGCCGTAAGCCGTGGCGTTATGACTGGTCGAGTGCGGCTGTGCATGTTGATGCAAAGGCCCGGTCGGATGTCTTGAATTTGTCGCGTTGGTACGATATGATATCTGCGGTACAATGGCGGAAGGAACTTGCTGATGGTCTTTCGGATTCTGAGCTTGGACGGTTAAGGTTGAATACGCATACGGGGAGACCTTTGGGCAGTGATAGTTTTTTGAGCAAGCTCGAAAAGCTGCTTGGCCGGAGGGTCCGTCCGCTACTGGTTGGCAGACCAAAGAAATTTAAGAAAGCGAAAAGAAACAGAAAGATAATGAAAATATAGGTGACTGTCCCTAGTCCCAAAACAAGCGAGTTCTCTCAGGCTTCCACGCGGTGGAGCCGATGAT
>CAYQKF010000141.1:0-12437 GCA_964417935.1 uncultured Pirellulales bacterium | reverse complement strand
TTGCGCTTTCTGTGTCGCTGCTGATAGTCGTTGCCAGTCTGTTCACCGGTTTTATCAATGCGTACGAGCGAGCGGCGGTTGAAGCAATAGGTGATGTGGTCCTTGCCCCGCTGGATAAGTTTGCAAAACCGACTAAGTTTGCAAAATACGAACTGTTTATCGAGCGCTTAGAGCAAACTGGGGTGGTAGAATCGGCAACAGCGATGCTATCAGCGCAGGGCCTGTTACATTTGGGTCCAGGCAACGTGCGTGCGGTGCAAATCTGGGGGATTGAGCCGGTGCGACGAGCAAAAGTGATGGGTTTTGACCGGTATTTGCTCAGACAAAGACAGTCGCGTGGAGAACCATCTTTCAAGACTGAGGGCGTTGAAGGAGGGATTGGAGGATTTGTAGGAATAGGGGTGGTGGGAGAGCCAGACGAAAAGACGGATAAGTATGATTTTGACGCAGTTGAAAAGATGTTCGACCAGCAGGTTGTCCTCACAACAGGGACCGTACCACAAGCAGACAAGGAAGGCGGGCGAGCAGAATTCAAAAGAAAAGTGATGAAATTTACCATTGTAGATGTCGTTGAAACGGGGGTCTATCAATTTGACAAAGGTTGTGTGTATCTGCACATAGAAGAGCTGCAAAAAACTTTATACCCTTACGAAGAATTTCCAGTTGCCAGCCAGATTCAAATCAAACTGGCCAATGATACCGAAACTGATGTTGCATTGGCAGTTATTCGTGGAGTATGGCGAAGTTTTGTTGCCGAACAGCTCGGAGGAGACCTGTACCTTATAAAAAATACGATTATCGAAACAGCTAAACAGATGCAAAGCCGATTTGTTGCTGCATATCGAAGACAAATGGAGATTTTGTTGTTGATATTTGGTGTTGTGAGTCTTGGTGTCGTTTTGCTGATATTCTGCATATTTTATATGATAGTCAGGCTAAAACAGAAGGATATTGCGATAATAAAAAGTTGCGGAGCGGCGGGCAGCTCAGTGGCGTGGATTTTTGTCGGATTTGGTGCCTGCGTCGGAATGGCCGGCTCCGGTGTTGGAGTTGTTTTTGGATACGTTGTTACAAAGAACGTCAATACGATTGAGGAGGGGATAAGGATAATATTCGGGCTGAAGCTGTGGAAAAGCAGTGTGTATCTTTTTAGCAGGATACCCAATGAGGTTGATTGGTTCTGGGCTTTGTGTTTCGTATTGTTGGCAATTATAGCCGCGGCTATTGGAACGCTGATACCGGCGATTGTCGCGGCGAGAACAAAGCCGGTCGAGATTCTAAGATATGAATAACAAAAAATAGTTTTGAGTTTTGAATTGTCAGTTTTTAGTTAACTCAAAACTCAAAACTAAGGACTCAAAACTAAAATATGTACAAAATTATTCTTGCACTCAGATATTTTTTAAAAAGACGCATAACGCATTTTGCTGTGCTTGCAGTTGCGCTTTGCGTTTTTATTGTTGTTGTAGTAATGACGGTAATGGCGGGCCTGGTGAGCGATTTCAAGCAGAAGAACCACGACTTTGTGGGAGATTGTGTCGTTGGGACCGAGTCATTAGTTGGCTTTGCGTATTATGAAGATTTTGTAAATATACTGGAGAAGCAGGATTTTGTCGAAGGCGTTTCGCCTGTGATAAAAAGCTACGCACTGGTAAATTGCCGAGGCGAAGAGCAAAATAGAGGTCTTGAAATTATGGGCATTGAGCCGGTCAGGCACAGCCGGGCCACTGGTTTTGGAGATACACTGTATTATCATAAAAGAGATGTATCCGGGACATTTGAACCGCCGTATGACCCGAATCTTTTGGGGTGCGTATTGGGAATAGACCTGGCTCTGAAGCGTGATTTCAAGAGCAGGTATTTTTACGAGTCCAGTCCTGTGCAGATAGGTTTTTCTGTAAGCTGTTTTCCTCTTACAGCAAGAGGTGCTTTGTCTAAAGCCGGTGCCGGGCTGGTTAATACAAAAACTTACTACTTCAGTGATACTTCGCAAAGCGGTTTGGCTCGTGTGGATTCCTCATTGTTTTACCTGCCGTTCGAGCGGGCCCAGCAACTTTGCGGTATGGATGGGCCCACAAAGAGAGTTAGTGCTATTCATATAAAGTTTAAGCCAAATATCAAACTGCAGACCGGATGTGAAAAAGTCGGTTCGCTGTGGCAACAATTCAAACAGGAAAAGGCCGACAAAACACAAGCGTACTTATTGGATACTGTTACTGTACGGAACTGGAAGGATTACAGACGTTCGTCCATCGCACCAATGGAAAAAGAACAGACGGTGATGACTGTTATGTTCGCCTTTGTGGGGATTACGACAGTCTTTATCGTCTTTGTTGTGTTTTATATGATTATCAGCCATAAGAGTAAAGACATAGGGATATTGAAGAGCATAGGTGTCTCGAATACAGATATTATGGAATTGTTTTCCGGCTATGCTTTTTTGGTGGGGTTTTTAGGTTCTTGTGTGGGCTTGCTTGGCGGGTGGGTGTTTTTGTTGAAAATAAACCAAATAGAAGATTGGCTTTTTGAACGTTTCAGGTTTCAATTGTGGGACAGGACAATTTATGCAATAGGAGATATTCCAAACCAGATGAACCCAAAAGTTTTGGGAGGAATTGTCCTTTCGGCGATTGTTGCCTGTTTGGCCGGTGCGCTGCTGCCAAGCCGTCAGGCGGCGAAGCAAAAGCCGGTTGAAACATTGCAGGTGAACCAGCTATAATTGGTAATTGATGATTACGATTCACCATTCACTAAAAAAATGAGTAAAGATGATTTTATATTAAAGGCAGAAGGACTTTATAAATCTTATCGGATGGGTGCGACCAATGTCGAAGTGCTCAAAGGCGTTGAACTGGCGGTAAAGAAGGGCGAATTTGTGGCCATAGTGGGGGCCTCGGGCAGCGGTAAAAGTACGCTTTTACATATATTGGGCGCGTTGGATAAGCCGGATAAAGGCGTTGTTAAGTTTGAAGACCGGGATTTGAACCGGCATAGCGGCAGTGAGCTGAACAGGTTCCGCAATAAGATGGTGGGATTTGTATTTCAGTTTTATCATTTATTGGACGAATTAACTGTGTTGGAAAATGTTTTTCTGCCGGTGATGACAGGCAAGAGTGTGTTGGGCTGGTTTGGATGCCGCCGAGGGGCGAAAAACCGAGCCAGAGAGCTGCTTGAGCAGCTTGGATTGTCTGAACGGGCCAAACATAAGCCATATCAGTTGTCCGGCGGAGAGAGGCAGAGAGCGGCTATCAGCAGGGCGTTGATGAATGAGCCGAGGCTGCTTTTGGCCGATGAGCCGACAGGAAATCTTGACTCTGCGACAGGAAATGGTATTTTAGACGTCCTTGAAAGATTGAACAGCCTCGGCCAGACGATTGTGATGGTAACTCACGATGAGAGGATCGCACAAAGAGCCGGGCGGATAGTAACATTGGTCGATGGCAAGATAGAGCACAAGAGCACAGGAGCATAAGAGCACAGGAGCATAAGAGCACAGGAGCATAAGAGCACAAGAGCATAAGAGCACAAGAGCACAAGAGCATAAGAACTTACTGTTTGTGCGCTTATAGCTTGTGTTTTTCTGGCTTTGAGGATTTTTTTATGGCACTAAAAATTTGGCTTGACGGCAAACTTGTTGACGAAAAAGATGCAACAATATCCGTCTTTGACCATGGTCTGCTTTACGGTGACGGGGTCTTTGAGGGTATTCGTGTATATAACAGCAGGGTATTTGAATTAGAGAACCACATCAGACGGCTTTATGACTCAGCTAAGGCGATTCGGCTTGAGGTACCGATGAGCCGAAGCGAGCTTATTAGTGCAGTTGAAAAAACTGTTGAAGCCAATGGTGTTATCGACGGCTACATTCGACTGCTTGTTACGCGTGGTGTTGGAACTTTGGGATTGAATCCCTTCATCTGCGAGGACAGCAGATTAATTATCATAGCCGATAACATTCAGCTTTATCCGGAAGAGCTTTATGAAAAAGGGATGAAGGTAATCAGTGCGACCACGGTTCGTAATCATCCTTTGGCGATTCCGCCCCAGGTCAAGAGCATGAACTATCTGAATAACATCTTAGCTAAGATTGAAGCGCTGGACTATGACGTACCCGAAGCGATTATGTATAACCACGAAGGATATGTAGCCGAAGCAACCGGCGACAATGTTTTTATCGTTAGGGATAGTGTGATTTACACGCCACCGGCTGAAGCGGGTTCGCTGGAAGGGATAACACGAAGTATCGTTATCAGGCTGGCCAGGGAAGAAAAGCTTGAGGTGATTGAGAAGAATCTGACGAGATTTGATTTGTATGTTTGCGATGAATTTTTCCTCACGGGCACGGCTGCGGAGGTCATCGGCATTGTCGAGATCGACGGCAGGATTATCGGTAACGGCAAGCCGGGGCCTATCACAAAATTGCTGAGAAAAAAGTTCTTCAAATATGCCCACGGAAAGAAGTTGTGAGTTTTGAGTTTTTGGTTATAACTCAAAATTCAAAACTTAAAACTATGAGCACACATACCGACATATCAGCTTCTGTTCCACGCAGCAGGATTCGGGCTTTCGGGCTCATCGACCGCCAGTTAAGGCGGGTAGAAGAGCTAATCAATGAGCAATTGACTGGGCCTGCTGAAGCGGGCGATATTAACCAATTGCTCGAACATGTGCGTGGCCGCAGCGGCAAGATGATTCGCCCCGGGCTGGTTTTGCTTGCTGGGGCTTGCTGCGGCAAAATCACAGACGAGCACATCCGGGTTGCAGCGATTGTTGAGATGACTCACAATGCTACGTTGCTGCATGATGATGTTATAGACGAAGGGCAAAAACGGCGTGGCCGGCCCACGATAAATAATCTTTGGGGTAACGAAGCCGCCGTGTTGTTAGGCGATTTTTTATTAAGCCGAGTTTTCAAGATGTGTGCCGCTCTGGAGCCGCAGGCAGCCAAGGTGATTGCCGGTGCAGCGGTTCGGGTCTGTGAAGGTGAGTTGAGACAGATAGCTCAAAGGCGGAATTGGCAATTAAGCGAGTCGGAATATATCGACATTATCACTGAAAAAAGTGCCGTTCTTTTTAGCAGCGCATGCCATCTTGGTGCGCTTTTGGCGCAGGCGAGCGAGGCCCAGGCCAGGTCATTGGCTGAATATGGTTTGAATGCCGGCATTGCGTTTCAAATTACCGATGATTTGCTCGATATAATCGGCGATGAAGGCAAAACCGGTAAGACGCTTGGCAGGGATGTTGACAAACACAAGCTGACTTTGGCTGTGATACATTTATTGAAAGCATTGGACGAGAGAAAAAAAGAGGCGGTTATAAATTCGTATCTCGAGAGGAAAGACGTGCAATACGATAAGGATGCGCTGGCGGAGATGTTAGGCAGTTATGGTAGTTTGGAATATGCACACGGCCGGGCACAGGAGTTTGTTGCCCGAGCGGTCGGGGCGTTGGGGAGTTTGAAAGAAAGCGATGCTAAAAACGCTCTGATTGAGACAGCGAAATTTATGTCTTGTAGAGCAACTTAGTCAAAACCTGCCGTGCTCCGGCAGGCTCCGCCCTGACGAGCGGTAAAACCGCAGGCTAAATATTTAGCCCCAAGTTTTACGTGGGGTTGCCACTAACAAATTCAATGTTGACAGAGTACAAGCAAAAAAGGCCGGCTTTTTAAGACCGGCCTTTTTTGCTGATATTACTTAGTCGTTTTAGAATGCATACCTCAAACTCAAGCTGCACCAGAGTTCATCTGAATCATTGACCGTATCTTCCCAGGACGATTGATAGTAAACACCCGGACAGAAAGTAAGGTCATTGCCGAGGTCAAAGTCTGTGGAGACGCCTAAGACAGCGTGTGACCAGTCGTGGTCAACGCCCGCGGCCAAACCTTTGGGATTGACGCCTTCGTTGAAGACCATTGCTGCAGAAAGATGAAGAATTTGCTCCGGAATGTCCGGGAGCAGGCCCTCAACGGGCAGGTCGTAGCCAAGTCCGGCGATATGTATCCAGCCGGAAACATCGTTAGCCCAGGAACCGCTTTCGGCTGCCCACATACGAATTATGGTGTAGCTTGGGACAACACCTTCGGGGCAGATTTCCGGCCAGGACAAAGAGGCAAAGAATTCCTGCATATCGGCTCTATCGCTGGGCATATCCGGGTACTCATAATACATCCAGCCAACGATGTAGTCAGTGGCGTAAGTTTCGTAGTCAAAGAGACTGCTGCTATAAGACAAGGTCAGGTCTATTTCCTCTTCATTTTCGAATCCGCTTGTATTGGCCCTTGACCAAAGGACATTTAATCCAAATCCCGTGCCGTAAAGGTCCAGGTCGATACTGGGTTGAATCGCGCCTTCACCATGGGCTCCCGGATACATATCGAAGCCGCGCCAGATGTAGGCGCTCAGGTAGGTTACATCGATAGTTCCACTAAGTTCATCCTGTGCCTGTGCGAAACCCACTGTGCTCAACAATATCACGGCAGCTAACAAAATTCCTTTCTTCATGTTCATCTCCTTTAAAAAACTTCCGTTAAACTTTTCCTGCTACGTGAAACGTCACTATATTATACGTTATAAGATTAAACCACCCACCTACTGTCTAAAAAGTTTATCGGCTCTAAGCTATAAATCAAATAAAAAAAAGTTTTTTTTTGGACTTTTTTTACATTTCCTGTGCGGGAAAAACGAGGCAAAAGGCTTATGTCAGAGTCTCTCAGATAGTGTCCCAAATAAATTTTCGACAGTTTTGTGCATCTTTCATATAATAAAACTTCTGCAAAATTGAGGTTAGGCATACTTTGAAAAGAAAAAATTGTTTTTTGATTTTCTCTTTTCAAACAGTAAGTTCTTATCTAATAAATAGTTAGCTAATTATTTAAGAGAATCGAAAAAGCTGATTTTCTTAAATAATATATACCTAACCTCAATTTTGCAAAACTTCAGATATAATATAGGGCTATGGGTAAAAACAAGGGCAGCAAAACTCTGTTCAGCGGACCTGAAGAGACGAATATAGGCTCAGTGACGCCGCTGGCGGCTCGGATGAGGCCGAGAAAGCTTGATGAATTTATCGGACAAAGGCATTTTCTTGGGCCCGATAAGCTGCTGACAAGGATGCTCGAGGCCGACAGGCTCAGTAGTCTGATATTTTACGGTCCGCCGGGGGTCGGCAAGACATCTTTGGCGGCGGTGATTGCGAATTATACGAAAGCCGAATTTCACTATCTCAGTGCCCCTGCGGCCAGCGTCAGAGATATTCGACAGGTAATCGGGCGTGCCCGCGACAGGCTCGCAGTGGATGGGACGAGGACAGTGCTTTTTATCGATGAAATTCACCGCTTCAACCGTGCACAGCAGGATGTCCTGTTAGATGATGTCGAAGCAGGAGTTTTGATTCTCATAGGTGCCACTACGGAAAATCCGTTTTTTTCGGTCAATTCGCCTTTGATTTCCCGCAGCACGGTATTTCATTTTGAGCCGCTCAGCGAGGAAGATATTTCGCAATTGCTGAAGATGGCGATTGACGATTCTGAGCGGGGGCTTGGTAAGTTTGATATCGAGGTGGACCAGAAGGCACTGAAATTTTTAGCGACTATGAGCGACGGGGATGCAAGAAAGGCCCTGACAGCCCTTGAGGTTGGTGTGTTATCGCAGGGTGCCCGAAAGCCCGCTGCGAAAATAAAATTTAATCTGAAAGTTGCAAAGGAGTCGATACAACAGAAGACGATTGACTATAACGGCACGGGCGATACGCACTATGACCTGGCAAGCGCCTTGCAGAAAAGTATGCGGGGTTCGGACCCTGATGCCACGGTTTACTGGCTTGCCAGGATGTTAGCGGGCGGGGAGGATACGCGTTTTATTGCCCGGCGGATTGCGATCTGTGCTGCTGAGGACGTGGGAAACGCCGACCCAATGGCGACTGTTTTAGCTGCCGCAGCGGTTCAGATATCTGAGTTTGTGGGTTTGCCGGAAGCCCAGTTGGCGCTGGCTCAGGCAGCGTTATACGTTGCCTGTGCGCCGAAATCGAACGCTGCGGCTCGTGCTATTTGGTCGGCGATGGCCGATGTAAAACAGCAGCCGACTAAACAAGTGCCAAAACATCTAAAAGACAGTCACTATCCGGCTGCAAAAAAGTTGGGTTTCGGAGCTGATTACAAGTATCCGCACAACTTTAAGGATGGTTTCGTGCCCCAGGAATATCTTCCGGCAGCGATGAAAGAAAAATATTACACGCCGAAAGAAATCGGTTGTGAAAAAAATATTAAGCGCTATTTACAAAAGCTGCAAAGCTTGATACAAAACAGCAAAATCATCAAAACAAGTAAATAAAAATGAAAAAAAAGCCACAGAGAACACAGAGGTGCACGGAAGGGTTGAAGTAACTAAAGTGAACTAAAGTGAGCTAAAGTGCCTAAAGTGAACTGAAATGACACTTACGTGTCATCCTGAGGCGCAGCCGAAGGATCTGGCCATCGAGAAAGAGATTCTTCGCTTCGCTCAGAATGACAGCTTTGCTGTCACTTTAGGCACTTCGAGATATTCATAGGTGGCAAAAAAATAGAGCTGAGAAGAAGGATAGGTAAATGAACAAGGCTCAGTTGCGCCGGAAGATACAGAACCGCCTGCTTGCCATACCATCGGAGCAGAGGAGTGAAAAAAGCCGGAAAGCATGCCGGAATTTGGTTTCGATACCACAATTTCAAAGTGCATCGACGGTTATGATGTATTTGTCTCTTCCGCACGAGGCTGATACATCCGAGGCAATACTGCACGCCTGGCAGCTCGGCAAGGTGATAGCGGTGCCGAAGGTTTCCTGGCAGCAAAGGCATATGATGCCGGTGCAGATACATTCGCTTGAAACAGGCTTTTCAACGAGTGCTTCCGGTCTGCGAAATCCGATAGCGGGCGTGCCGATGCCGTTTGAAGATATTGATTTGGTGGTTACGCCGGCGTTAGGATTCGACAGGAAAGGCAATCGGCTTGGGCGGGGCGGTTCCTATTACGACAGGTTTTTCGCTAACGCCGAACTTAAGGCTTCCAGATGCGGCTTTGCTTTTGCAGAGCAGCTCGTTGAGACGATACCGGTGACAGAGCATGATGAGCCGGTAGAGCTTTTGGTAACCGATGAGGAAATAATATACTTTAATAACTAATGTTATGCAAAATTGAGGTTAGGCATATATTATTTGGTTCCTGTTGCGGAAACAGCATTTGTCATTCCCGCGAAAGCGGGAATCCAGCTTTTTCGCTCTGGACCCCTGCTTTCGCAGGGGTGACATTGTCGGTTTTTGCTATCCGCAACAGAAACTATTTAAGAAAATTAGGTTTTTGATTTTCTTAAATAATTAAATAGTTGCTTGCTGGGCAATAATTTATTGTTTGAAAAGAAAAAATTAAAAGCTTGTCCTCACGAAAGTGGGGAGCAATTTTTTCTTTTCAAAGTATGCCTAACCTCGATTTTGCAGAAGACTTTGTTTTAATAACGGACCTGCTGCCTCGTCTTGCGATGAGATTTGCAGAGGCAAGAAAGGAGATTGAGATGGCCCGTCGTTCTCACCGCCCGCGAGGCAAACGAAGAACCATAAACTGGATATATATAATTCCGGTTTTACTTATTGTTGCTGTGGGGATTGCTTATAAATATGGTCCTTTCGGCAAAAATAAAAATCAACACGATACTACCGGTATAACAACCAAGAGCGAGGCCAATGTGCCGGAAGTGAACGAAATCAAGCCGGAATTGGTTAGGGAACCAGAGCCGGAGCCAGAGCCGGAGCCCCCGCCTGAGCCGGCACCGGAACCGAATTTGCCGGAAATTGCACCGGTGCAGGATGTTGAACCTAATCCGGAGGCTGCGGCGCTGATTGCCGAAGCCACGGCGCTGCTCAGCGAAAAACCCGGCAGGATTATAGATGCCCGTGAGAAGTTAAGCGAGGCGTTAAGAATACCTATGAACTTCCAGCAACAGACATTTGTGAAGGACCAACTGTCGGAGCTTGCCAATAAATGGCTGCTCAGTAAAATTATTTTTCCTGATGACGAGCTTTGCGGAAGATATTTAGTCAAATCAGGTGATTTACTTTCAACGATCGGCAAGCGATATAAGGTCCCGTGGGAGATTCTTAAGGAGATTAATAAAATCAGCCGTCCCGAGGCTTTGCAAGCGGGGGAGCAGATAAAAGTTATTAACGGCCCATTCCATGCAAAGGTATATCGTTCGACTTTCACGATGGATTTGTACCTTCAGGATGAGACATTCGTTCGGAGCTTTCGTGTTGGTTTGGGCGAGCCGGAAACAGAAACGCCAACAGGACTCTGGCGTGTCAAATCCGATGGAAAGCTGATAAAACCACCATGGCCGGATCCGGTTACACGCAAAATGTATTATCCAGAGGACCCGGGTTACCCTTTAGGCTCAAGATGGATAGGGCTGGAAGGTCTCAAAGGAAACGCCAAGGGCAAGAAAGGCTTTGGCATCCACGGCACAAAGGAGCCGGAACAAATCGGCACCACAGGTTCAAGAGGATGTATTCGCATGCACAATGGCGAGGTGATACTGCTCTATAATTTATTGGTGCCGAACCTATCGACAGTGAAAGTGGTGGAGTAATAACTAACTTTATCCTAAATCATAGAATGAGACTCTGAGATAATAGGGTTTTGTTTCGGCTGTGCAAACATATCAATAGATGGTTTCTTTCTCTTTTGCTTTTGGATGTTGGGCGTGTTTCTTTCCCAGAATACGCCGTCACTGTAGCCCTGAATTGTCGTATCAATCTCAGCCAAGTGCAGGCGTTTTGCGGCGAGCAGGCAATATTCAGTTTCAATCTCGAACCCAAGGAATTTACGATTCAACTTTTTAGCTGCTACAAGGCTGCTGCCGACACCCATAAAGGGGTCGAAGACAAAGCCGTTTTCATTTGTGCTTGCCAGAATTAATTTAGCCAAAAGCTTTTCCGGCTTTTGTGTCGGGTGGTCTGTGTTCTCCGGCATTGACCAGAAGGGTACTGTAATATCGTTCCATAAATTTGACGGATGCGTGAGGCGAAATTGGCCACCGGATGTATTGAGCCAATCCTTTGGTTCGCCGTTTGTGTCGGTGTATGGTGCGAGGACTCTGCGTTTTAGCTTTACGTTTTCAACATTGAATACATAGTCGTCGGAAACGGTGGCGAACCAGATGTCTTCCGAAGCGTTTTTCCAGTTTCCTTTTGCGCCTCTGCCTTTTTCTCTTTCCCAGGTGATTCGGTTTCTTACCTTCAGAAACTTATCCAGAATAAGATGGGCCGCTGTCGATGAATACCACTCAGAGCAAACATAGACCGAGGCGGTGTTTTTAAGTGTTGGCAGTAACTTGGCCAGCAGGTTTTCAAGCCATTCGGCGTATTTGGTAATGCTCTTTTTTCTAAAAGTAGTTGAGTTGAAGGTTTTGGTAAGATTATAGGGCGGGTCCAGGAACAGCAGGTCAACAAAGCTATCCGGCAGGAAACCAAGTGCTTCAAAAGCATCCTGGTTTACTATTTTGTTCTCGATGGTGTTTATGGCCGCAGGATTGGAAATGCGAATTAATTCCTTGTGATAACGCTCTGCTTCCGCCTGGCTGAGTGTTATTGTTCGATTTCTATTTGCCCGGACCTTGCTCACACGGCCGACCTCGGTAGTTTCAATAGTTTCTGTTTTATGCTGATTCTTTTTTTGCTTTTTGTTTTGCTGTGAACAGTTCGGCTTTGCCCTCGACTATATCATGGGTAATTACATATTTTACGGGTTTTGGCTCTTCGGGCAGTTGGTACATCAGGTCAATCATCAGCTCCTCGCTGATTGCTCGCAGTGCCCTGGCGCCGGTGTCGCGCTTGAGGGCTTTCTGTGCTAATGCGTGTAGGGCGTCGTCTGTGAACTCAAGCTCGGCATTTTCCATCTCAAAAAATCTTTGATACTGCTTGCAGAGCGCATTTTTCGGCTTGGTCAATATATCTATTAGCGCACCTTCATCGAGAGCTGTGAGAGTGGTGATTACAGGAAGCCGGCCAACCATTTCAGGAATCATTCCATACTCAATAATATCCTCCGGTACGACCTGCTGAAGTATATCACTGTACTCGGTTTTTTCGTCGGTTTTTCCGGCCAGCTCGGAATCGAACCCGATCATTTTTTTGCCGAGTCGTTTCTTAATAATATTTTCCAGGCCGACGAAAGTTCCGCCGCATATAAAAAGTATCTGCGTAGTATCGATTTGTATGTAGGATTGCTCCGGATGCTTTCTTCCGCCTTGGGGGGGGATGTTGGCGGTTGTTCCTTCGAGCATCTTTAACAGTGCCTGTTGAACGCCTTCTCCGGAGACGTCACGGGTGATTGAGATATTCTGAGACGTTTTACCGACCTTATCTATTTCATCGATATAGACGATGCCTCGCTGCGCTGCTTCTATATCGTAGTCGG
>CAYQKF010000140.1:0-12530 GCA_964417935.1 uncultured Pirellulales bacterium | reverse complement strand
CCCAATTCAAACCCAATCAAACCCTGTCCTGAGCGCAGTCGAATGGGCCAATTTCCGAAAAGCCCAAATGAATGTAAACTCATTTATAACAAAGGATTACAGAAAAAGCGACGCTTTCGCAGTCCAAAAAAACAAACCCAATTCAAACCCAATTTCTTCAAAGGCCAAAATGAACGCAAACGCTTTTTCACAAAAGGATTATGAGAATGAAACCGCCTTCAAACTCCGAAAAAACAAACCCAATTCAAACCCAATTTTAAAAAGAATGAATGTAAAGTTTTGTGCTACAGGGTATTATATATATAAAATTGCTCTGTCTGTCAATTCTTATACACGGCCTTTGGTACGAAAAATAAACCACTTCCTGGTAAAGTCCTTGCCGAAAATTGCCGAAAAGAGGTTAAAAATGGCCTGTAGGGTGCATAACAAGGCCAAAAAACCACTAAAAACAGAAGTAAAACCCAATTTGGTAAGGAGGTTAAAAATGTCCTGGAACTTATTTGAGAAAATTATCAACGCTTTTAAGCCCAATAAACAATCCGAGCAACCATCTGAGGTACCAGATCCATCACAGTCATGGCCTGAAGGTAGTTCCGATAGCTCACAGTCGTGGCCAGAAAGTAGCTCCCAGCAGCCGGAAGCTTCGCAAGAACCTTCTCAGAGCTATCAAGAAACGCCCAGTGCACCACAGCAGAATGAATGGCAGCAAGAGTAAGAAAACAGAAAAATCTGGTCATTACATACCACATTATCACGGCCATTGGCGAAATAGCTTCACATAGGGGTTTTTAACTCTTAACGCGCTGTTTTGAGTCGCTCGTCCGGCCGAGAGCAATAAATGTATAGTGGTTATGCTTGCGCTACAAGAGGTTCTTGTATAACTTGTATAAACAAGAACCAAATCCGCAATTCCCATCACAATAAAAAAGCAAAGTCGCAAACCTCACCGATGCAATACACAATGCAACGGTTCCTGTCAGTTTGGCGTATTAACTCGCCTTTCAATGCCAAAATTGGCATATTTTCGGATTCTAATTCTCGCCATACTGCTCTTATTGTCAAATTTTACATTCCTTAATAGCCTGTGAATAATACACTTACAGCAACCATGCCAAAATAGGCCTTTCGCTGCACAAAAGCTGGTATATCTTTTGCATATTTGGTATAAATTATGCGAAAATTAACGATTGAACCTTTTGTAAGGCAGACAATTTTAGGAGGCAATTAATTATGGCAGTCAAAGAATTGGCATTTGAATCCGATGCAAGAGCCAGCCTGTTGGCCGGCGTGGAAAAACTCGCTGCAGCCGTAAAACCAACCCTTGGTCCCAGAGGCCGAAACGCCGTTATCGATAAAAGCTGGGGCGGCCCAACCGTAACCAAAGATGGGGTAACGGTTGCTGAAGAAATCGACCTTATCGACAAAAACGAGAATCTCGGTGCAAGATTAGTAAAAGAAGCGGCGAGCAAAACCTCGAAAATCGCCGGCGACGGCACAACAACCGCCACGGTGCTCACCGAAGCACTGTTTAAAGAAGCATACAAAAACCTCGCTGCCGGTGCAGATGCCATGGCGCTGAACCGCGGCATGCAAAAAGCGGCCAAGGCAGTAACCGATAAGCTGGCCTCGCTGGCAAAACCGATAGATATCACCAAAGCCGATGACATAATCAATATCGCTTCGGTATCAGCTAATAACGATATAGAAATCGGAAAGACTATGGCTAAAGCCTTCCAGCGGGTCGGCAAGGATGGCGTTATTACGGTTGAAGAGGGCAAAAGTTTCGAGACAACTGTTGAGTTCGTTGAAGGTATGCAATTCGACCGCGGGTATCTTTCACCTCATTTCGCTACCGATACCGAGAATATGGTCTGCGAATTAGAAAAGCCGTTTATCCTTGTCTATGAGGAGAAAATCAGTAATGTAGCTAAGCTCATACCGCTGCTTGAGAAGATTGCAAACTCCAAGAAGCCATTGCTGATAATAGCAGAAGACGTTGAAAGCGAGGCATTAGCAACGCTGGTGGTCAATAAGTTAAAAGGCGTACTGCAGGTTGCAGCCGTCAAGGCACCCGGTTACGGCGACCGCAGAAAGGCGATGCTGCAGGATATAGCGGTGCTAACAGGCGCAGAGCCGATATTCAAAGACTTAGGTATCGAAATGGAAAACATCAGTGTACAACAACTCGGCCAGGCCAAAAAGGTAACCATCGATAACGATAATACAATCATTATTGAAGGTGCGGGCAGCCAGCAAGGCATCAACGGCAGAATCAAGCAGATAAAAGACGAAATAGAAATTACAACCAGTGACTATGACCGTGAGAAGCTCCAGGAACGATTGGCTAAACTTACCGGCGGTGTCGCTCAAATCAATGTCGGCGCTGCAAGCGAAGTGGAAATGAAAGAAAGAAAGGCCCGAATCGAAGACGCCCTGCACGCCACCAGAGCAGCTATCGAAGAAGGTATCGTGCCGGGCGGAGGCGTAGCTCTAATCCGCTGTATCGATGCGGTGAGAAAGCTGAAACTCAAAGGCGATGAGCAAACCGGCGCCGATATTCTTGCAAAGGCGCTTTCAATGCCGTGCTACTACATCGCTTATAACGCCGGGGCAACCCCAAATATCGTGGTCAATAAAGTGGCTGAAGGCAAAGGCGGCTTCGGCTACAATGCCAATGCAGACAAATACGAGGACATGCTGAAAGCCGGCATACTTGACCCGGCAAAGGTCACCCGAATTGCTCTGCAAAACGCGGTGAGCATAGCCGGCCTGCTGCTGACGACGGATTGCCTTGTTACCGAAAAACCCAAGGAAAAAGAAGAAATGCCTCCCGGCGGACCCGGCGGCCCAGGGATGGGCGGCGGTATGGGCGGCATGGGTGGCATGGGTGGTATGATGTAAGGAAGCGAAAAGGTGAATGCCAAAAGCCCAAAACTGGGCAGCAAAGATCGGCCTGTTTTCTAAAAAGGTCTAAACTAAAACATGAAGGGGTTATGTGAAGTGAAAGCTGTTTATGTGTTTCGGTGTTTATTGAAGATTTTGTCATTCACTAAATTAAATGTGGATGCATACACTATGAAAAAGTTATCAAGAATATTAATGATAATGGTATTGTTCATTTTTATGTTCATTCCGGCAACGCTTCTCGCATATCCAACTGTTTATCCAAGGGGCACAACTATCTATGAGCCTGATAAATGCTGGAATGGATATACCATCATCCCTACGAGATTTGCTTTTGAAAGAGAAAGAGAATCAATTAAAGATGAAGGCGCCTACCTAATCGATATGAATGGCAATGTAGTAAAATTGTGGAAAGGGGTCTACGGATGCGGGTCTAATAAAGTCCTCCCTGGAGGCTATATAATGGGAACTACTGGTCCAAGCCATTGGCTTGAAAATATCGATCTGGCTCAGTGGGATTGGGACGGGAACATCGTCTGGAAATTCGATAAAGCTGAGAAGATGAAAATTAGAGACAAATGGATTTGGTCGGCCAGACAACATCATGATTATCAAAGACAGGGCAATCCGGTAGGTTACTACGTTCCCGGCATGGATCCATTAGTAGATAGAGGAAAAACCTTGATGAATTCCATTAAAATTGTGAAAAGACCAGATATTACCGACAAGCCTATTGCTGATACATGGGTAATTGAGGTTACATGGGATGGAAAGATCGTCTGGGAATGGCTAATTACTGATCATTGGAACGAACTGGGCCTAAGCGAAGCAGCGAAGAATGCTTTCTACCGAAATCCAGGCTATAGAGAAGCGTATGGAAATGCGAGACAAATTTATTTTAACAATATCAATTATCTGGGCCCTAATAAATGGTACGATGCGGGTGATGAGCGTTTCCATCCTGATAATCTCATCGCGGATATTCGTAGCTTGAATATTTCATTAATTATTTCTAAAAAGACTGGTAAAATCGTATGGAAGTTAGGGCCCTATTTTACTGATACTCCAGCTCTTAGGAAGATCGGTCAGATAATAGGCCAACATCATGTTCATATGATTCCAAAGGGTCTGCCTGGTGCTGGGAACATCCTTATTTTTGATAACGGTGGAGAAGCTGGATACGGCTCCCCAAATCCAATGGCTCCAAGAGGTGTTTACAACGCTCGGAGGCATTATTCTCGCATCTTAGAAATTAATCCTGTGACGTTGGATATTGTCTGGGAGTATACGGAAGGGTCATATCTTAAAAACGCTAAGTTCTTCAGCGCTTATTGTAGTGGCATGCAACGACTTCTTAACGGAAATACTTTAATTACTGAAGCTCAAACATCGCGCGTTTTTGAGGTAACTGCTGGAAAAGAGATAGTATGGGAATACGTCCGACCACCTGTGGGAGGGATAGGCTTGTTATTTCGTGCTTATCGGATTCCTTACGACTGGATTCCACAACTGAAAAAAAAGCCTATCGAACAAGCTGTCATCCCCCCTGAACCATCAAAATTCATAATTAAGCCTTCTCTATGATGGGGATCAGCAAAACGCGCCGGTGCTTTATATAGAATATTGAGCTAAACTAAAACAGGAAGGCAAGACAATGGACGACAAAATAACCCAATTCCATAACCATAGCGGTATCCGCAAGAGCAGTGTAAACGCGGTGATAATAATCACAGCACTGTGCATATTCGCGATTGCAGGCTGCCAACAAGAAGGAGATAGTGTACTTGGGGAGAAACAGCCGTTGACTAAGGATGAACGAATGAAGTGGTGGCGGAATGCGAGATTCGGCATGTTTATTCACTGGGGCCTTTATGCGGTGCCGGCCGGTGAGTGGGAAGGCAAGAGAATTTCGGGTATCGGCGAATGGATTATGGAAAGAGCAGATATACCCGTCTCGGAGTATGAACCGCTTACAAAGAAGTTTAATCCGGTTAAGTTCGACGCCAATGAATGGGTGCGAATCGCCAAGAATGCAGGGATGAAGTACATCGTCATCACCAGTAAACACCACGACGGTTTCTGTCTGTGGGATTCAAAGGTAACGGATTATGACATCATAGATGCTACGCCGTTCAAGCGTGATGTGCTCAAGGAGTTGTCTAAAGCGTGCAAGAAGCAGGGTATCAGGCTTTGCTTCTACCACTCGATAATGGACTGGCATCACCCGGATGCACAAAGGCCTTTCTATCCGAACTATAACGACCGCAATCTCTCGAATCCCAATTTTGCTCGATACGTCGAAAACTATATGAAGCCGCAGCTCAAGGAGCTGATAACCAAGTACGGCCCTCTTGGCGTGTTGTGGTTCGACGGTGAATGGATAAAAGATTGGACAGAACCACAGGGTAAGGACCTGTACAATTATGTTCGAGACCTTCAGCCGAACATTATTATAAATAACCGCGTTGGTAAAGGGCGCAAGGGGATGGAAGGTCTGAGCAAAAGCGAAGAATACGCCGGCGACTTCGGCACTCCCGAACAACAGATTCCGGCGACGGGCCTTCCTGGCGTTGACTGGGAATCCTGCATGACGATGAACGATACGTGGGGTTACAAATCCTATGACCACAACTGGAAATCAACCGAGGACCTGCTGCACAAACTGGCGGATATCGCCAGCAAAGGGGGCAACTTCCTGCTGAACGTGGGTCCTACCGCTGAGGGTCTTATACCCGGCCCAAGTGTCCATCGCCTGGCGGTTATGGGCAAGTGGATGAAGGTAAACAGCGAAAGCATTTATGGAACAACGGCCAGTCCGCTCGGCAAGGTGCCTTGGGGCCGGTGTACCGCAAAGCCCGGCAAGTTGTACCTTCATGTATTCGCCTGGCCGACAAACGGCAAGCTGGAAGTATCAGGGCTTAGGAACAAGGTCAAGAAAGCTTATCTTCTGGCTGACAAGAAACGCGCTAAACTATCCGTTAGGCGTGAAGATGAGGATAAGGTCGTTATTAACGTAGCAAGTGAAGCACCGGACCCCATCAATACTGTTGTGGTGCTCGAAATCAAAGACAAATGAGAAACAAGACTTTTGCAAAACTTCAGTAAGAAATTAAAAAAAATGGAACCAAAATAGATAAGGAGTGAGTTATGAAACTTAAACCCCTGGATGACAGAATTGTAATCAAACAATCAGAGGCCGAAGAGAAAACGGCCGGAGGAATCATTCTGCCAGACACCGCAAAAGAAAAACCACAGATCGGTAAAGTGGTAGAGACCGGACCGGGCAAACTGCTCGATAACGGCAAGCGGAGCAAGACGTCTGTAAAGAAAAAAGACGAAGTTATTTATGCAAAATACCTCGGCAACGAAATCGAAATAGACGGGGAGAAATATGTAATTCTGCGAGAAAGTGATATTCTCGGAATTGTTGAAAAATAAAACAGTGGTTTGTAGTTCGCAGTTCACAGAGTATGAGCTAAAAACTGATAAGAAGAAAATTAAAAGAGGTAGTGAAAAATGGCAAAACAATTAATGTTTGACGATACAGCACGAGCGCAGCTCAAAGATGGTCTGTCGCAATTAGCTGAAGCGGTGAAAATTACTCTTGGACCGACCGGTAAGAACGTTATTCTGCACAAAAGCTGGGGCTCTCCGAAAGTAACCAAGGACGGTGTCTCGGTCAGTAAGGAAATCGAGCTGCCCGAACCATTCAAAAATATGGGCGCAAAAATGATCAATGAGGTCGCCAGCAAAACCTCCGACGTTGTCGGTGACGGAACCACAACCTCAACTGTGTTAGCGGAAGCGATCTACACCGAAGGGCTAAAGCACGTAACGGTCGGTGCGAATCCGATGGCCATTCAGCGGGGGATCAACAAAGCAGCGGAAGTTGTTACTAAATTCATCCAATCGGTCAGCGTGCCTGTAAAAGGCCACAGTGACATTGCAAAGGTCGCAACTATCAGCGCAAACAACAACCCATCGGTCGGCGAAATCTTAGCTGACGCAATCGATAAGGTCGGCAGTGATGGTGTTATCGAGGTCGAAGAAGGCAAAGGAATGGAAAACGAGCTGACCGTAGTCGAAGGTATGCAGTTCGATAAGGGTTATATGTCGCCGTATTTTATGACCAACGCCGACACCCTCGAAGCTATCCTCGAAGACGCCTATATTCTGCTGCACGAAAAGAAGATATCCAACGTTCGCGAGCTTATTCCGCTGCTCGAAAAAATTGCTCAAGTGGGCAGGCCGCTGCTGATTATCGCAGAAGACGTTGAAGGTGAGGCATTAGCCGCACTGGTTATTAATCGGCTGCAAGGCGTGTTGAAGACCTGCGCGATCAAGGCACCTGGTTTCGGTGACCGCAGGAAAGCGATGTTGGCCGATATAGGTATCTCAACCGGCGGGCAGGTGATTACCGAAGATTTGGGCATCAAGCTCGAAAGCATCGAGCTTTCGCAGTTGGGTCAGGCCAAAAAAATCATTGTGGATAAGGAAACAACAACAATAATCGAAGGGGCCGGCAAAAAGAAAGACATTACCGCCCGCTGTGAGCAAATCCGCAATCAAATTTCAAAAACGACCAGTGACTACGACCGTGAAAAATTACAGGAACGCTTGGCCAAACTGACTGGTGGAGTAGCCGTTATAAAAGCAGGCGCAGCAACTGAAACTGAAATGAAGGAACGCAAAGACTTGCTGGAAGATGCGCTGCACGCTACAAGGGCTGCGGCTGATGAAGGCGTTGTGGCAGGCGGCGGTATCGTGTTCCTGCGTGCCATTAGTGAGGTAAAAAAGGTCAGGACAAAAGCTAAAGGCGATGAAAAAATCGGCTTTGACATTATAACCAATGCACTTAAAGCACCAACAACTCAAATCGTTGAAAACGGCGGCGAGCAAGGCGATGTGGTCGTTGCTCAACTTCTGGAAAAAGGCAAAAATATCGGCTATGACGCCAATACAGGACAGTTCGTCGATATGTTCAAAGCCGGCATCATCGACCCTGCAAAGGTTGCCAGAACCGCATTAGAAATGGCCGCTTCAGTAGCCGGACTTATGCTGACAACCAATGTATTAGTAACAGAATTAAAAGATAAGGATAAAGAAGAAAAGCCTATACCCGGGTCAGTAAGGTAGCGTACAAATATAGCCGATAGGGGATAGTAGATTCCTGCTTGCGCAGGAATGACAATTGGTACGCAATACGATATCCGCACGATACGCATAACGCAAAGCGAGATTATGGCCAAACGGGATTACTATGAAGTTTTAGGCGTGGGCAAAAATGCCTCGGCAGACGAAATTAAGCGCGCATATCGGCGTATGGCAATGAAGTATCATCCGGACAAGAATCCGGGCGATAAAGAGGCCGAGGCCAGCTTCAAAGAATGCGCCGAGGCCTACGAGGTCCTGAGCGACGCCGAGAAACGGCGGCGTTATGACCAGTTCGGACATGAAGGTCTTCGCGGAGCCGGCATGCACGACTTCTCGCGAATGAACGTCGAAGATATCTTCAGTATGTTCGGCTTCGACGATTTTTTCAGCGGTATCTTCGGGGGGCGCAGAAGGTCAAGCCGACGAGCAGGGCCTACTCGCGGCTACGATTTGGAAACCGCCGTGGAACTGACGCTCAACGACATCGCCAAAGGTGCTGAGAAGACCATCGAATTTACGCGCCAGGATATATGCAGCGAATGCAGGGGCAGCGGCTGCGCCAAAGGAAGCAAACCGGGGCGATGTCCAACCTGCGGCGGAAGTGGTCAGGTTGCAAGAGGCGGTGGGTTCTTCCAGATGGTCTCGACATGCCGGCAATGCGGCGGCAGCGGACAGGTCATTACCAACCCGTGCAAAAAATGTAAAGGTACCGGCAGAGTGCCAAAGAAGAGAGTCGTCGAAATCAAAATCCCGGCCGGTGTCCACGAAGGACAGGGCATAAGAGTCGCCGGCGAAGGTGAACCAGGCCGAGGTGGGGGGCCAAAAGGCGACCTTTATTGCTACGTCAGAATAAAGCCGCACGAATTTCTGCAGCGCGATGGAAATGACCTGATTGCGGTAGTGCCCATAAGCTTTACACAGGCGGCTTTAGGGACAACAGTTGACGTGCCAAGCCTGAATGGCACACAAGGATTAAAAATCCCGCCTGGGACACAGTATGGAAGTGTCTTTAGAATAAAAGGCCAGGGCCTGCCGGATATAAGAATACGCAGAACCGGCGACCAGCTTGTACAAATTACTATCGAAACACCTGTGAAACTAAACGCAAAACAAGAAGAGCTGCTGAGAGAATTCGCTAAAAGCGAAAATAAAAGTGTTTCGCCACAATCCAAACGCTTTTTCGAAAAACTGAAAAAACATCTTGGTAACAACTGATGAGATGAAGCAGAAAAAGAAAGAAAAGCAGAAAGAACCAGAAGAACCTGAGGCAGTAAAGAGCAGCTTCGCAGACTTCTACGGTTTTTTAGATACTTTGTTACCGCAGAGCAGCAAACTTCTGCGAGAAACATTGGAGATGCGTAAGGAAACTTTGGAGCATAAATCGCCAAAGCAACAAGACGAAACGAAAGCTTTCTTAGAATTTGAAAAGGAAAAAAACGACTGCCTGCAGGAATTGCTCGGAATTGCTATTGGCCAATACCAGCGAGTCAGTGCTGACTATGCAAACTTCCAAAAACGTGTGCCCAAGCAAATCACCGATACGATTTGCTACGAAAAAGAAAGGATAATAAAAACCTTGCTGCCGGCTCTGGATAATTTCGAACATACACTGCAAAACGCAAACTCGGTGGAAAACGCAGACGTATTCGTCAAAGGCATCCAGATTATCTACGACCAGATGCTCGATATCTTAAAATCGCACGGCGTAGAGCAGATAAAGGCGCCGGGCGAAAAATTCGACCCAGCTCTGCACGAGGCGATGATGCAAAAGACCGAGCCGGAGAAGGAAGATAATATTGTTCTGGAAGAGTTTCAAAAGGGATACAAACTTAACGGCCGAGTTATTCGGCCAAGTAAAGTGGTTGTTAATAAACTGACAGAGGACCGAGAACAGAGGACAGAGGACGGAACCGAGGTGGAGTGATTGCTATGCCGACTTATGATTATATATGTGAGAGCTGTGGATGTGAGTTTGAACGCTTTCAGAGTATAACAGCTAAACCTCTGCGCACATGCCCAAAGTGCAAAAAAAGAAAATTGAAACGGCTAATCGGTGCTGGAGCGGGAGTAATCTTCAAAGGCTCCGGATTCTATCAGACCGATTACAGAAGCGAAGGCTATAAAAAAGCTCAGGAAAACGAGAAAAAGACCACCGACAAGGACACCGGAAAAAAAGAATCCGAAACCAAGACCGCCGAAACCAAATCCAAAGAATCAAAGCCCACCAAAAAAGCCAAATCCGCCGCAAAAGACAAAAAGAAATATAAGCGTTCACTCCATTTGAATGATTGAAGTAAAAGCTTGTTTTTGTCCGATAAAAATTCTATGGACAAAGACGCATATATAAAGCAGTTGGAAAAGGAAAATGCAGAGTTGAAAAAACGCATCGAAGAACTTGAACGGATTTTGAGGCTGAATTCGATGAGCTCGTCCAAGCGGCCTTCGTCCGATCCGCCAGGAGTTTCCATTGTACAGCCGAAGCATCGGCGTAAAAAACGTGGCGCGAAAAAAGGCCACCGGCCGCATTTGCGAGAGCTGTTTCCGCCGGAGAAAGTAACGCGGTGTATTGAACTTAAGCCGAAAGTATGTCCTTGTGGAAATCTCTTAGGCCGATACACTATCTAAGACAACGTTCGCGAGTTTCTGGATCCGCAAGCCGCCAACACCGAGGCTGGCTTAGGTGTACCGGCATTGTTGAGCAAAGTGTCAAGGAGTTTATTACATTCGGCGGTTTCAAGGGTGGGCGAGGATTCGGAGCTCATAAGTTACTCCCAAAAAGGTTATTGTGAAACATCAACTGAAATCATAGCAGGGACGGACCAGCCCTCAACAATCTTTCCGTTGGCAATGCGATATATAGCAAACTCAGTGTAACGGTCAGTACCCTGCGAGGACTCGGGCAATACTTGAAAGTGAAAAACAACCACCTTAGAATCCTCTGCCATAATGACAGAGTTAATGAGTGTACTTCCCTGCAAGTCACTAAAAATAGGCTTTCCATAAAAGCATGGAGTTGGAACTACCGGTTTCAGTGTACCGATACGATATTGTACGTAATTCGGATCATACTGAACTGGCAGGTTTGCATCATAAGGGTCTTTGTTAAAAGCCAGAATAGCATCAGCAACAAGCTTCTTGTTCTTGTAGCGTTGGACAAAATCGGATGGTCGTTTTGACGGTTTGATAGTCAGATTTAAGATAAAACACACAAGAATCGCAATCAGTATGAGAAAGAGTTTTTTGTCGTACTTGGATATGACTTTATCCTTTCAAAAGAGTTTTATAAAAAGTTAAGCCTTACTCCTTAGAGCCGTCATCGATATGCTGCAGCTTAATGAGCTCATCAAGCTGCTGTATCGCTTTGTTAACACTAATCAAAATATGTATCAGGTTGGATTGAGCAGCTTCCAATTTTTCAGCCTGAACGTTTACCACGAAAGTAGTACTCTGTCGCACATGAAATGATAAGCCGTCATTCACAAAACGCTTGTCTACCTCATGGCAGAAGCGGTTGTACTCGTCAATTGCCTTACCCCAGAGCCATCCATCGACATGAAGGAGCTTGTCATTAAGCTCAAGGCCAAGATATCACCTTTTCGGTGCTATGCGCCGTAATCGCTGCGAGTCATATAGATAGCGATTATTTTGTAGTCTAAGAACCATAAGCGGACGTTCTGGTCGTTGCGGGCATAATAACAATGTCCCTTTCTGCCATCGATATCTTTGTACAGAACGTCGTCTTTAAACGAGTTTTTTTCGCCCACGACAATTTTTTTAGGATACCCTATTACCTCGAAAACTTCATCAAGGGTTGAGCCGGACCGTAGTTTGTCACGGAAGACATAGTTGGAACCAGATTCGTGTCGAAGCTCAACAATCTGGTTTTCACGCATGTATATATGAAACTTGCTCGGATAAACCAGGATATATTGTCTGGGCAGGTTATCTTCTGTGAAGTTTTCTTCGCCCCAGCGATATTGAGCGGGTTTACCGAAAATCTCTTTCACTCGTTCAAGGTCCGCTGTATCAATATCCAATTGTTCAATCTTTGCCGGAAGTTGTCTGGCAAATTCAGCATCGCCCGGCTGAGAAGCCCATGCCCTGGCGAGTCCTTGGGTTTGCGATGAGACTTTCTTCAGAACATAATATGCGGGTTTTCTATGGCGAATTGTATAATCGCCGCTTTTCCATTCAAAGAACATGTAGGTCGAATCTTCAATATCTTTAAGGGTGTATTTGCTGGCAGTTTTACTACCTGAATGGAATACAAGCCCTTTTGTCCAGGTCCACCAAGGCTTAAACGTCCTGCCATTCGGCAGGAAAATAAGCTCTTTGAGATATAGCTCTCCTCCTCTGCCTTTCCATTGTTTCTCGCCGGCCTTGAACTGTTCCATCTCACCGACAAAATCTACACTCTTCCAGGCTCCTATGACTTGTGAGTCATTTACGAAGGGGTAATCGATTTTGTCAAC
>CAYQKF010000139.1:0-12896 GCA_964417935.1 uncultured Pirellulales bacterium | reverse complement strand
TCATCGGCTCCACCGCGTGGAAGCCTGAGAGAACTCGCTTGTTTTGGGACTAGCGCAAAGAAGCCACTGGTGCTGCTGCGACTGGTTCTAGCTTCCCTGGCTATTGCTAGTACGACAACACTACAAGAAATGACAGTGACGTTTGCTTATGTTCTCCAGTGTTATGCCTAAAGGTTACGTGAAGGTGACGGAACAACAGGCGAAGAAGGATTGGACCGATTGCGTGTGTCAGATAGTTATTGACATAAGAGCAGAATTCTCCTACTGTAATTCCAAGGGCGTGCAGCAACCGTATTGTTGTACATACCAGCCTGCCAAGCAAGTGCGCTGAGATGCAGGTGAGTCGGGCCCATAACAGGAACAATAAACAGCGACGTAAGGAAGTAGCCTCATGCGAAGAAGAACGACGCGCACATGTGTGGTTTTGTTGATTACTGCACTATCGGCGGTGAACTTCTGTTCTGCCGGGCAGAAAGTAGCGATCACCGGTATGGATGAGGACCCCCGGATTGCCTTCGCAGTTGGGGACATCAAACAGGCTTTACAGAAGTACGGTTATGAGTTCGTTGACCGAGATGCAGAATTTCACATTGTCTTTAGGCTCTTCGAACCCGGCATGGGACCTCAGGCCTTTCGGATCCAAAGGGAAGGGGATGGGGCCATCCGCATCGTATGCGGTGATTCCCTCGGGGCCATGTATGGCGGTCTGGAATTGGCTGAAATGATCACGCTGGGTGGGGGACTTCATGCCGTGCAGGAGAAGGCCCGCAAGCCTTACGTGTTTAGGCGGGGACTCAAATTCAATATCCCCTTTGATGCCCGCGCACCCAGCTACGATGACACCGGTACGGCCGCACAAGAGAATATCCCGGTGATGTGGGATTTCAGTTTCTGGCAAGGATTTCTGGATACTATGGCGCGAAACCGCTACAACGTGCTGACGCTCTGGACCGACCACCCTTATCCGGGACTGGTGAAGCTGGACAAGTATCCTGGCATTGGCTACGATGACGTTTGCGTCCTCGAGGAGACGGTCGACACAGGTACCAATCGTCACTTCAATAACCTGGATATCTACGATCCACACAACTTCAAGGTGGTCAAGAAGATCTCCCTAAACGAAAAAATCGCCTTCTGGAACCGGGTTTTCGATCACGCCGAAGCTCGCGGTATCGAGATTTACATCTTTCATTGGAATATCTATACCTTTGGCGCAAAAGGAAAACATGGAATCAATGATAAGCCGGACAATAAGAAGACCATCGAATACATGCGCTATTGCATTGGAGAATTCCTAAAGACCTATCCCCAAGTCGACGGAATCGGGGTCACTGCCGGTGAGCATGTGGATCAACAACGTGTTAAGAACGTCAGCGGTATAGAGCAGTGGCTCTGGCGTACCTATGGTCAGGGTGCCATGGATGCAAAGCGAGCAAATCCCGAACGCAAGCTTCGCTTCATCTTCCGTCAGCATCAGGCCAATCTCGGCAGGATCGTAGAGGCTTTCAAGGACTTCGATGGTCCTTTCAATACAGGTCATAAATACGCCCGGGCCCGCCTCTATTCGACAACCACGTCACCTTATCTCGATATTGAATACAGAGAGGATCTGGAGCGACACAAGGTGCCATGCTGGTTGAACTTGCGTAACGATGATATTTTCGTGTTTCGCTGGGGAGATGCCGATTACGTACGCGAATTCCTTCAGAACGTACCTCGTGACTTGATGCGGTTTGAAGCCGGCTTCTATATGGGACCGGACGGCTTTGTCTGGGGCCGCGAATTCATCTGCAAGGACCCCGACCTATCAGGCGAACTGGAAGTCAACAAACACTGGTATCGTTTCATGCTTTGGGGTCGGCTGGCTTACGACCTGACCCTGACCCGTGACTTTTTTGAAAAACGTTTGAAGAATCGATTCCCGCAAGCTGAACCTGCTCTGCTTTACGAAACTTGGGCGGCCGCGTCCCAGATTGTTCCCCAGGTTAATCGTTTCTTCTTCCGAGTAAACGACTTTCAATTCTCCCCCGAAGGCTGTATCTACAATCAAGGTTTCCTACCGGTGGACCAGTTCTTCCAGCATCCTCCCCTGCGGGGCTCAGGAATCCTCTCGGTTCAGGAATATGCGTCATCGGTTATCAAGGAAGAAGCGTTTGATGGGATCACGCCCATGGAGGTGTCAGACAACCTGGACAAGCTGGCGGAAAAGGCCCTAAATGGTGTTAAGACCTTGAGAGAAAATCCCGCCACCAATAAAGAGTTGGCCGCTACCTTCACGGATATAGAATCTATGGCCTATCTGGGCCGCTACTACGCCGACAAGATACGCGGCGCGGCCGATCTTGCGGTCTATCGCGCGGACAAGAACCGCCAGGAACATCGCCGGCGCGCGGTCCGCCACTTGACCGACGCGGCTGAGGAATGGGAGGCTTACGCTCGTATAGCCACCAGCCAGTACAAGCCGCAGCTTTTCTCGCGCAGCCATTACATGGACTGGTGGCGAATCCTGGACGAAGTGAAAAAGGAAGTCGAATTGGCCAGATGAGTAATTCCAGAGAACGCATGAGGTGAAAAACATGAAACATGCCGTAGTGCCGAGAGTATTGATACTTCTTCTTTTGATTTTGGGTTTCTTTGCGGTGGGTCGGCCGCAGGCCTGGGCCGAGAGACCCCAACAGAACACGATGCTCGAGCAGATGCTGGCCGCACGAGAACTTCAGATTCAGATAACGCCGCTGAGCCACACCTTTGGGGCTTTCTCCATGGAAACGGCTTATTATATCCAGACGGTCCTGGCCCGGGAAGTCGCGAAAACAGCAGGCCCAGTGACCGGATATAAGGTGGCCTATGCGAGCAATGCAGCCCAGAAGCAATTCGGTATGGAGGAGCCGGTCCGGGGGCCTTTCTATATGAGCCAGCGACTGCCCAATGGTTCCACATTGTCTTCTGAGACCTTCGATGAAATCATGCTGGAAACAGAGGTGGCTTTCACTATCGGCAAACGGATCGACAAGCCGGTCAAGGATGTTGCGGAGTTGAGATCCTATGTCCAATGGGTGCATCCGGCCTTTGACGCGGGCAACTTTCCCTATACCGTAGAGCAGGCCAAGCCCACGCCTTCGGATATGATCGCCATTGGTACTGGGGCTCATATCTTTGTGATTGGCCCAGCCATGAATCCCAGCACGCTGGATTTGAGTCAGGTCGATTTGGCTTTAGCCAGGGACGGTGAGACGATTCGGAAAAGCCCTGCCCGGGACGTGCTTGGTAATCCTTGGAATTCGCTGTTGTGGTGTGTTAATCATCTTCACAAGTTCGGCCTCAACTTGGAACCGGGCATGGTCGTATTGACTGGCACCGCTGCTCCAGCCTACAAAGTCAAGGGAGAAGCTATCAAGGGACACTATGTTGGTGATTGCGGCCCGCTGGGCAAAATCACCATGACACTCTATTAGAAATGCAGCTTTCAATAATCTGAGACTACTGTTTTACATATTTTGAAAAGGTGATATAGGATGTCAGCTTCGATATTGATGATTATAACACTTATTGTATTGGTAATCGGCTATATTTTATATGGCCGGTACGTAGCGCGAATTTACGATCTCGATCCCAATCGTGAAACACCCGCACATACCAAAAAAGATGGGGTGGACTATGTCCCAACCAAGGCGCCAGTTTTTTCAGTAGTCCTTCAACCTTCTCATCCATTGGGGCCAGTTCTCTGGGAGTACACCGCCAGCCTTGGTCCAGGGACCGTTTGTGACAAACTCGTGGTGCCATTTCAACTTCCACAACTCTTTAAGGCCTACCTCCCGGACTGACCAATCCATAAAAAGGTGATTTACTTGCCCATCATGTCGGTCGAGACAGAAACGCTGCATTCTAATGCCAAATCCTGATACGTATGGAGCATCTGGAAATTCAGGAGGTAAGTCCCCGTAATCCGGACTGCTTGCCCTCCATCTGCAATCCCCAAACACCGTTATACTGTCTGCACCTCGGATGTTTGGGCGCCGCCAGAAATTTTCAGTTGGATATTTTTCCCAGTCGTTAGGAGGGTCAAGAACCCAGTTATTTAGCCCATAACTGCCAACTATCAATCCTGCTGTGGAGTAGTCATAAACCCAGGCTGCAAACGGATGCCGACCCGCCTCGGTCGTCGGCTTCGTCGCCGTTGGGCAAAGTCGGATCTTTTTCTCGTTGTAGTACGATAGAGTCGCCCCTACCCAGTTCTCCTTAAAACAACCGCTCTGGCAGCCTGACATGAAATATCCGTTGAGATCGTCTGTGTACATTAAAAAGACAACGCCCCATTGTTTCAGATTTGACTGACAGGTGACTGACTTTGCCTGCTTTTTTACCCGATTAAGCGCTGGCATCAATATTGCCATCAATAATGCTATGATATTCTCGATTCTTGATTCTCGTTTCTCGATTCTCGACGAGTATCAAGTATCTAGTATCGAGCATCTTCTCTTTCAAAGAGGGATAATGAGTTTCGCTGGTATGAAAAGCAAGCTAAAAGGGATTTGTCATCGCTCCGACAATTTGGTGAAAATTCCTTTAGTCAGTATATGTCCCAGCGGGATAGGGGGAGAGTATCAGAGAGAGGCATAACCAGCGTCCCGTCCAAGCTGAATAGCAATTTAGGTCTTCCAACAAACCACCTCCCAGCTGTCACGGGTCGGGGTGGGGAGGAGACGGGTGTAGCTGCATGGAACATTGCGTGTGCTGCAGCAAAAAGTTCACTACCTTGCTTTCTCAGGCAGAACTGGTATCATAAGGGCGAGAAAATTGAAGAAACACGACGCGAAATTCGTGTTAGATGAGGAAGCCCGATCAGTTGAAGAATACAAATGTAAAGGAGAGACCAATGAAACATTCATGGCTAATCACCGGACTACTGACCCTCACAATGTCGTTACTGCCTGCGGATGGGGCAGATGCCGACCAGCTCGTGCTTCGTAGCGAAGCGCCACTTCGCAGAGTAGCAAATGAAATCCCTGATTTTGTCATCGAGAAGTTTATGCCAGGCGGAACAGCCGAAAACCTCCAGCCGAAACATCTCAGGCTTATGCAAGAAGCGTTCGATAGCAAGCCTCGCCACCACCAAATGCAGAACGCTGTGACTGTCACCGCCGTGGACAAGCTCGCGCTTAACCGAGCGGCTGTTACACGCCTCGATGATTCCTTTTCCTGCAAGCTTGATGATTGGTCGGTGACCAATCAAAAGAAGACAGGTCGCTGCTGGATATTTTCCGGAACGAACCTCCTGCGTGTTGGCGCAATGAAAAAAATGAACCTGAAAGAATTTGAATTCAGCCAGAGCTACATCTTCTTCTGGGATAAGATCGAGCGTGCCAATTACTTCTTAGAGTCAGTCATCGATACGGCTGGTCATCCCGACGGTGACCGAACGGTTGACTTCCTGCTGGCCAATGTGCTCGGCGACGGCGGACAGTGGAATATGTTCGTTAGCCTCGTCAGGAAGCATGGTTTGGTGCCCAAAACGGCTATGCCGGAAAGCGAAAGTTCTTCCAATAGCTCTATGATGAACAAAGTCCTCAAGGCCAAACTCCGCGAGGGTGCCAAACGTCTACGCGACATGCATGCGAAAGGTGCCAGTGCTACAGAATTACGGAGCGCCAAACATGAAATCCTCACGGTTATCTACCGAATTCTGAGCATCCACATGGGCACGCCCCCCAGCCGTTTTGATTGGCAGTGGCGCGACAAGGATAACAAGTTCCACCGCGACGGTGAGCTGACCCCACAGGAGTTTGCCAAAAAATATGTAACCGTGGATCTGGACGAGTACGTTTGCCTGGTCCATGATCCTCGGCCAAGCAGTCCGTTTGGTCGTATATTCACCGTGGCTTATCTGGGTAACGTGGTCGGCGGCGAGCCGGTCAAGTACTTGAACATCGACATTGCTACGATGAAAAAGATTGCTATGCGCACACTTCTTGATGGCCAACCGGTGTGGTTCGGCTGCGACTGCAGCCACCAGATGGCCCGCGATCTCGGACTCTGGGACTCCCGCCTGTTTGATTATGAGAGTGTCTACGACACGGAGTTTACCTTGAACAAGGCCGACCGGCTCATTTACCATCAAAGCAGAATGAACCATGCCATGCTATTTACAGGCGTGGACGTTGTCGATGGTCAGCCGCGCCGCTGGCGGGTAGAGAATAGTTGGAGCGATGAGAATGGTAAGAATGGTTTCTTTATCATGGACGACTCGTGGTTCGACGAGTTCATGTTCGAGATAGCGGCCCACAAGAATTATTTGCCTGAGGATTTTCAGAAAGCGCTCGCACTTAAGCCAATAGTGTTGCCGCCCTGGGACCCAATGGGCTCGCTGGCACGTTGTGAATTGCCGCTGCGATACAAATGACGTCGTACGAGTGCTGACCGGCAGGTTGAATGCAGAATAGTGTCTTGTCCTTCCGGCGTAGTTAGATCTTTGTGACTCTCACGCCTTCAGAAGACGACACGGGACGACCGCCGGCTATTCGAGATGAGAGTGTTTTCTCAAAGGTGGTCTATTATTTTCCTTTTCCGGATTACATATGATTGCATGGAATCACATTGTGAGGACATTATGAAGAGATCGATATTTCTATGCATTCCTGGAATTGCCGGTATTGCTGGAGGTTATGATGAATACAGATAAAACCATGACATTGTTATATGCATTGTTCCTTCTAATAATGCTCATAGGGTGCAACCAGTCTGTTTCTCAGAAAGAACTCAGTGACGAAGTGTATGACCGCCTTGCCATTTCCAATAAAGATAAGTTGAGTGCTGCATCAAAGCGTGCAATAGAAAGGCACTACGGTCAAGGGCCAGAGTGGTATTGCGAATTCAAAGTGCATGACTTAAAAGGTAATTTCAAATACGAAGAAGGTGTAACTCGTAGAGACCCAAGTGCAGTTATTACGGTAGATGGCACCTATTATGTGTATTACACGAGATCAACAGGTAAAACATATGGCTTCGGCACGGGAGATCCAGAGAAAAAGGTTTTCCCCTGGGATAAAGCTGAAATCTGGTATGCCACATCAAAAGACGGTTGGGATTGGAAAGAACAAGGGCTAGCAGTCGGTAGAGGCCCAGCAGGTGCTTATGATGACCGATCTGTATTTACGCCGGAAGTATTAGTGCATGAAGGGAAATACTACCTCGTCTATCAAACTGTTAAGGCACCTTATGTTAACAGAGTGAAAAATCAAGTAGGCATGGCCATTGCTGATTCTCCTGGTGGACCATTCAAAAAGCTCGATGCCCCAATATTGTCACCTGCTGATAACGGCCAGTGGTTAGGCGAAGAGGACAACAGGTTTAAAGTGAAGAAACAAGGAGACTTTGACAGTCACAAAGTGCACGACCCTACGTTGTTATATTACAAAGACAAGTTCTACCTCTACTATAAAGGTGAGCGAATGGGAGAGCGTAACACTTTTGGAGGACGAGAGATTAGATGGGGTGTGGCTATTGCTGACGAAGTGACAGGTCCATACGTAAAATCTGAATACAACCCAATCACCAATAGTGGACATGAGCTATGCGTGTGGCCATACAAAGGAGGAATTGGTGCGTTGATAATAACTGATGGCCCTGAAAGGAACACCATCCAATGGTCTGAAGATGGCATCAATTTTGAAATTAAGTCGCACATTAAATATGGACCCCCCGCGGCAGGCCTTGATCGTTCAATAGACACAGATAAGGGGCTTTTGGAAGCACTGAAGTGGGGCCTGACTCATAAGTATGTCTCATATGATTGGCAATACATCAGGAGATTTGAAATACACATGCCTTTCAGTCCATAGGATATGACGGGAGCAGATTTGATAGGCAGTGAGGTTCAGAGTTGTTTCAATAGGAGAACGGGACCCTCTCCCAACCTCATCCCCAACTTCCCTGCCTATAGGAGTCTGTCCGAGTAATAATTGTACAGCCTTTAATGGAATGGTATAATACAGGCCGATATTTATAAGAGAAATTCAATTCTTGGAGACTCACGGATGAGTAAAACATATTGGCCATGGAATCCTAATCAACAGTATCTTCTTCCGCCATCAGTTCAAGACTGGCTACCTGAAAATAACTTGGTCTATTTCCTACTCGATACCGTCAATGAACTGGACATTTCAGCTATTACAGAAAAATATGAGCAGACAAAGCGTGGCTTTCCGCCATTTCATCCACGTATGATGGTGGCTTTGTTGCTGTATTCCTATTGTCGTGGTATTTTCAGTTCACGCAAGATAATGCAGGCCTGTGAGGAACGGCTTACGTTCAGGGTTATTGCTGGTGATGATATACCGAACTGGCGGACTATCAGCGATTTTCGCAAGCTGCATATTAAAGAGCTGCAACAGTTGTTTGTTCAGGTTTTGCAGCTTTGCCAGGAAGCCGGCCTTGTCAAGCTTGGACACATTGCTTTAGATGGTACCAAGATCAAAGCTAATGCTTCCCGTCATAAAGCCATGAGTTATGGTAGGATGCTCAAAGAAGAGGCGTCTCTTAAAGAAGAGATCAAACAGTTGCTCGAAAAGTCTGAAGCTATTGACCAGCAGGAAGATGACAAATATGGTCCTGACCGTCGAGGTGATGAGTTGCCCGAAGAATTGGCTCGTCGTGAAAGTCGTCTAAAACGTATTCAGGAGGCAAAAAAGGTATTAGAAGCTAAAGCCAAGGCTGCTGTCCAAGAGGCACAGAAGCAACGTGAACAAGAAGATTCCAAGAGTGGCAATAAATCTCAACGTGGTAGAAAGCGCAAGGCTGTTTCAGAAGTTCCCGCGTACAATAAGCAGTATAATTTCACTGACCCCGAATCGGGTATAATGAAGGCAAACAATAAAGGTTGGGATCAATGCGGCAATGCTCAAGCTGTGGTAGATAGCAAGGATTAAATAATTGTCGCCTGTGATGTCACCGACGAAAGCAATGACAAAAAGCAATTTGAGCCGATGTTAGAGCAGGCTCAGGAAAATGTTGGCCAAGACAAGAAAATCAAATCGGCTTTAGCCGACAGCGGCTATTATAGTGAATCGAACGTGAAATTCGCTGAAGACAAAAAGATAGATGCATATATTGCTACCAAAAGGATTAAGCACAATGATCCTGTACCGAAAGCCCCTGGTGGTCGGCCGCCAAAAGATTTAACCGTTAAAGAAAAGATGGCCAGGAAGCTTCGTACTAAGAAGGGGCGCGAAACTTATTCTAAGCGAAAGAGTATAGTAGAGCCGGTGTTTGGCCAAATCAAAGGAGCGAGAGGATTTGTTCAGTTTTCGCTGCGAGGCCTTGAAAAGATGCGTGGTGAGTGGGCGATTGTTTGCCTTACTCACAACTTATTGAAGTTATTCCGAGTTCAATCTACCCTTGCGGCTTAGAAACATGATGGATTCAGGAACTCTGACGTCATGGCTGTGAGTTCTATAATAAGACGAAAAACATGATCAGGTCTACAGCGAGTGCAGTGTAGAAATACCCAACAATAGACATTGAAATATAAGCACTATTAATATCAGGAGCTACAAATGAAACACTATATAGAAATTGTCTGTGCAACAGCAATCCTTATCCACTTTCACGCGTTAAACCTATCCGCACATTCCGAGCCCTTTGATGGGATGAATTTTACGGGAAGAATCGCTTTCAGTTCCGATGGAAATTATAACGACGAGGATGACTGGGGGGCTTTTCCCGTTGCCGTTGCCATGCTTGATTCATTTGGGGTAACAGATAAGTTAGTCCACGTTGATTATAGCAATATACTTGCCAAGAATGATCCGAGATTTTACAGAGAGATGGGTGAGAGTGTCTTAGGCTCTGCCAAGAGATACAATATTTCTCGTTCAATTTTATTCGACTGCCAGAAAGACTTGGATGGTGCCATTGAGAGTATTAAAGATGCTATCAATGCCTCTTCGGCGGATAATCCACTGTACTACGTATTAGCTGGTCCGATGGAAGTACCATTTCGCGGCATAGAAAAGTCCGACCCGGACAAACGAAAGTATGTCTATTGCATTTCTCACAGCAACTGGAACGATGGTTATACACGAGACGATCAGGATTTGCACAACCACAACAAACGTGACGTCATACATTCTGGAATTAACTGGGTCCAATGCAAAAGTGGACGCGGATTGTCACATCCTGGGAGCGTTGGACGCGAATCTACGCCCGAACAGTGGGGCTTGTTCACATGGCTGAGAGATTCGAGCTACAGCAGGCTCAATTGGATTTTTACGCGACTGGAAGCCGAAAGGAGGTGTGACGTCTCCGATTCCACTATGACGTATTTCCTTTTGACAGGAGACGAAGATGCTAATCCCGCCAAATTGAAAAGCCTTCTTGATGATAAGAAGATACCGGCTCCGATGGACCCAAGGAAATACGTAAGGATTGAGGCAGAGAACTTCCGGACTTTGGACAACTATTCGGTAGAGCACCGTAACGATCGGCGCGCATCCCACCGCCTCAGCGTCAGGCTTGCGAAAGTTACCGCTGGGTATATAAGAACGCTCTTTGACCAGCCCTACACGGCGGGCAGCGGTCGTTATGATGTTGACATCCGATATTTTGACGAAAAAGACGGCCGATGTCGTTTCGGTCTGTATGTCAATGGCGTTCAAAAAGGAAACTCCTGGCGCGCTTCTCAAGACGGCGAAGAATGGATGACGCATACGATTGAAGACATAGTAGTCAACAGTGGTGATGAAATCATGGTGGAAGTTTCGGGTGATTCCGGTGAATACGGCAAGCTGGACTATGTGCAACTCAACTACAGAAGTCCGGGGCCCAATGTTTCCAGTTCATCGAGTTCAGCATTCTCGGCCAGCGGACCTCTTGACGATCTGGGTGCCTTATCTGGCCAGGTGATTGTATCCGGTTCCAATCCGGGCTACCTGAAATACAACGGCGGCGGGCCTGTCTTCCTATGCGGGCCGGATAATCCTGAGGATTTCCTGTTTCACGGCAAATTGAATCCCGATGGTACGCGTTCCGGCGGCGGGCAGATGGAGGCGATTAACCGCATGGCTAAAGCCGGCGTTAATGCCTTTCACTGCCAGATGACTCGTATGAGACGGTGCAACTATAAAGATGAAGGGGATGACACACATACCCCGTTCGTTGACCATGATCCCTCAAAAGGTCTGGACGAGGATGTCCTCAACCAATGGGATGGATGGCTCGAGAAGCTCGAGGCAAAAGGGATTGTCGTTCATCTGGAGTTCTACAACGATGCGACTGATGTCGAAATGATGGGTTGGAAGCTGGATTCCGAAGGCAACCTGCCTCCCGATGAGAAACGTTGGATCGAGGGCATCGTGAAGAGATTCAAGCATCATAAGAACATCCTCTGGGGCATAGAGGAGAGCTGCAACAAACTTCCAGCAAGCCGTACACCACATTTCAAGAAAATCGGTGAACTCATTGCCCACACGGACAACTATAACCATCCGATAGTGCAGAGTTTTGTCGTACCCAACGATCCGGAAGGTGATTTTCCTGCCGACGGCATTACCTCTGATGACTATATTGGCGACCCCCATATCCGCGTTGTAACCTGGCTTCATGTGGTGCCCCATGGTGACGATTTTGAAGAGCAGCACCAGGAATACCTCCGGTTCTACAAACGTGATGCATCCAAATTTTTGGTGATGAAGAATGAAACGTACCATCATCCTCGCCGTGGGCATAAAAGCCGCAAGTATATGTGGTCGTGTGCTATGACGGGCATGCATTGCCTGGAGGCCTATCACCATGCAGGCGATGCTTCTCATGAGAATACGTTACGGGATGACGGCCGCATCAACACGTTCATGGAGCAAACCGACTTTCACAAAATGAAACCGCGAGACGACTTGGCCGCCGGTTCAACCAAATGGGTGTTGGCCAATCCGGGCGACTCCTACATTGCTTATACCTACGATTATTCCAGCCCAATGGAAATCAAGGGCATGAAAGCCGGCACCTATGATTTGATGTGGTTTGATACGGTTGATGGCGATACGGTGAAACAAACCGGTGTATCTGTTTCTTCCGGTGACGTTATCTGGAGTAAACCGGATTCCATAGGAAGCGAAATCGCGCTCTATATCAAACGCCATGGTTCCGGCTCTTAGTGTTCGTGCAGTTTCCACTCTCTGCATTGTTGAAGAACCTAATAGGTTAGGAGGCAGCATTATGAGAATATTGGTTCTATTTTGTCTCTGCTTAATCCCGCTAACAAACAAAATCTATGCCAGGGATGTTCAAAGGCGGGACACGTATGATAAATCTTCAGGAACTCTCGTGTTGCCAACGGCACCTAATCCGATTACCACCCCAGTAGACGTGTTTGACAGGGACGCATCGGTCAGAAAAGCCGGAGACAGGCTTGATGATCCCAGAGCTATGGCAGGCCAAATTATTGTTAATCCCGGCAAACCACGGTGCTTGAAATACAATGGCGGCGGACCGGCGTTTCTGTCCGGACCAGATAGTCCTGAGGATTTCCTTTGCTAGCGTGAGTTTACCACAAGAAGTAACCTCTTGCAGCGCAAGCCCTTGAAAAAGATAAGGTTATATAGATCCTATACGTAAGGCCTAAATGGCTTATTTGAAACCTAAAAATATATATGGCAAGACCTACTGGTACGTAGTTGAATCACGAAGATTAAACGGTCAAATAAAAACCGTCAACCTGGCTTATCTTGGCAAGGCCGATGATATCCTGAGCCGATGGCAACAACTCTCGACGCCAAAGGATTGCCTTAAATCATACAGCCACGGTGCTATGGCAGTGATGCTGTCGTTGGCCAAACGGTTGGGCATCGCCGAAATCATCAATACACATATAAAGCCGCCGAGCCGAGGTTCTCGCCAGAGGAAAA
>CAYQKF010000138.1:0-13294 GCA_964417935.1 uncultured Pirellulales bacterium | reverse complement strand
TGGCAGAGCGTCGGTCTCCAAAACCGAAGGTTGGGGGTTCGATTCCCTCCTGGCCTGCTTTGAAGCACCAGACGTGGAGCGAGATAGGAGATTTGTGAACCTGCTTCTGTTTGGCGGATATGAGGTCAATTATGATTTTTGGTATTTATAAACGAGGCCAGGGCAAATACACAAGGCTCTGTAGTGCTTTTGCCGCAGCAATAATTGCCGGATTGGGCTGTTTGCAGCTTTACAACAAATTACAGGCGACTGACCTTGGCTTATGGGTCGAAACTATGGTGCCCGCCGGTTTGTTTGTTGTCTTTGCCCTTTTGATTTCCTGGCTGATAAATAAACCTTCGGTTGCAGATTTTATGATTGCCGCTGAGGGCGAAATGAAGAAGGTTAGCTGGTCAAGCAAACAGGAAATAGCTGTTTCGACAATTATCGTTATCGCCGTTGTGTTTCTTATGGCTGTGCTTCTTGGAACCACGGATATCGGTTTTAGAACGTTCTTTACCTGGCTTTTAGGTTAATTTGTATCAAAACTTCAGTTGTATCTCGGATGGAATACGAGACAGGATATTAATATGCAGTGGTACGTTTTACGAGTTGCGGCAAATAAAGAAGTACAGGTCAAAGACTCCCTTGCGCAAAAGGTCGAAAGGGAGGGTTTGGCCGATATTATTGGCAAGATAGAGGTTCCTGTTGAGCGGATTAAGCGTATTCGCGGCAACAAACAAACGGTTCATAAGCGAAAACTGTATCCCGGCTACGTTTTTATGGAGATGGAATCGACCGAGGATGGTCGGGTTCCTGAAAAGGCATGGTTTATGATTAAGGGAACCGCCGGCGTAGGAGATTTTATCGGCACCGAAGGAGTTCCGAGCCCGATGCGCGATACGGACGTGGCGAAGATGCTTTTAGAGGCAGAAAAACCTGAGGAGGCACCGAGCATCAAAGTAGAGTTTAAAAAAGGTGATATGATTAAGGTTCGGGAAGGTGCATTTGAAAACTTCGAGGGTGTTGTCGATTCAATTGATTCTGAGCGTGGGATTGTAAAGGTAATTGTTACGATATTCGGTCGAAGTACACCGCTGGATATCGAGTATTGGCAGATAGAGAAATTGTAAAGTGTCTAAAGTGAGCTAAAGTGACAATAAAGCTGTCATTCTGAGCGAATCGAAGAATCTCTTTTTCGTTGGCCAGATCCTTCGGCTTCGCCTCAGGATGACACATAAGTGTCACTTTAGGCACTTCAAACTTTAGCTCACTGCTATACGAGAGATGAGATTATGGCTAAAGAGGTAGCAGTAAAGATTAAATTACAGGCGCCGGGCGGACAGGCGACGCCGGCCCCGCCAATAGGGCCTGCTTTGGGTCAGAATGGCGTTAACATAGGTCAGTTCGTTTCGCAGTTCAACGAGCGAACAAAAGAACTTAACGGGACAATCGTGCCGGTTGTGATAACGGTTTTTAGGGACAAAAGTTTTACGTTCGAGGTCAAAAGTCCGCCGGCGGCGGTCTTACTGAAACAAGCAGCCGAAATTGCAAAGGGCAGTGGCGTTCCGAATAAAGAGAAGGTCGGAAAAATCAGTGCCGGGCAATTGCGTAAAATCACAGAGACCAAGTTCAAGGATTTGAACGCATACGACATAGAACAGGCCGAGAAGATTATCAGAGGCACTGCGTTAAGTATGGGCGTGGAGATAATTGATTAGTAACTAAAAGTTCAGCCGATTATTAAAAAAGTGTATGCAGTACGAGATATGAACTATGCGAGTTAAAAGCAAAAGATACAAGAAAGAATTGGAACAGTTAAGCAAAGAGTCTCTCAGCTTGACTGAGGCGGTCGAAAAAGTAAAATTGTTCAAGTCGGTGAAGTTTGACCAGAGCATAGAATGTGTGCTGCACTTAGGCATCGACCCGAAACAGGCCGACCAGCTGGTTAGAGGCTCAATATCTTTGCCTCACGGGATAGGTAAGCAGAAAAAGGTCATTGCCTTCTGCGAGGATTCGGATGTTGAGGCAGCCAAAAGCGCCGGTGCCGTTGAGGCCGGGTGCGATGAGCTTGTTAAAAAAATCACGGATGGATGGATGGATTTCGATGTGGCTATCGCATCGCCGAAGGTGATGGGCAAGGTAGGTAAACTCGGTCGAATCCTCGGGCCACAAGGGAAGATGCCTTCACCCAAAAATGGCACGGTAACCGGCGATGTTGCGTCCGCAGTAGCTGAATTTGCTGCGGGCAAAGTCGAGTTTAGAAACGATGCCGGCGGCAATATCCACGTAGTAGTCGGCAAGCAAAGCTTCGAGACCGAAAAACTGGTAAGTAATATCGATGCGTTTGTCTCGCATATAAAGAAGATAAAACCAGCGGCGGCAAAAGGCACGTATATCAAGAAAATGAGTATATCTGCGACAATGAGCCCCGGTATAACAGTTGGTATTTGAAGCGTAAATTGTGAAGTCGAATGTGAAATTCGAAATCCTAAGCACGAAATTTGAAACGAGCACGAATGACCAAAATACAAAACTGGAAGGTTTGCTTCTAACAAGTGAGTTCAACACAAATGAGTTAACGTTTTGGACATTTGGTATTTGAATTTTGAATTTGTTTCCACCGCAAGGTGTCCTGCGGAGGATTTCGGAATTCGATACGCCTTTTGGAAGCGTATGTATCCATATTCGAATTTCTGAGATTGATAAGTTTGCTTTTGACAGGCAGACACGAAGTACAGGTGATAGGATGAGCAAGTATGTAAAAGAGTTACTACAGTCGGAACTGGCAAAGAAAATCGTCAACGAGGACATTAAAGATTTTTTGGTTGTCAGCACCAGGGGTGTCGGCGGTGTTGACAATAATCTGATGCGCGGCGAGCTTAAAGAAAAAGACATCAGATTATCGGTGGTCAAGAACTCGCTGTTTAGAAAGGCGCTGTGCGGCCAACAGATGGAGCCGGCATCGGCGTTATTTAGCGGCCCTTGTGCTATCGCTTACGGCGGTGACAGTATCGTTGACGTTGCAAAAGCACTTGCCGAATGGGCCAAGAAGGTTCCGGTGATAGAGATTAAGGGGGCCTTTCTCGACGGCTCGGCTTTAGACGCTAAAGCGGCAGAGGACCTTTCCAAGATGCCGACGCGAGCAGAGCTGCTCAGTAAGATTGCCGGCTTGATACAGTCCCCTGCCGGGAAATTGGCTGCAACCGTTGGTGCTCCTGCGGGGATTATCGCAGGTTGTATAGAGACTATTACCGAGAGCAGCGAAAAACAGGCGGCGTGAAACGAAATACGAAATATGAGATTGCCTGTGTGGCTGTCCCTGTTTTTAGTAACGGGGTTAAACGAAACGGCGGAGTTTCGGCTACCACCAGGCGCTATGTAACAGGAGTTAATAGAAATGGTGGAAGAACAAGCGAAAGAAACTAAGGAAACGAAAGAAACTAAGGAAACGAAAGAAGCTAAGAAAGCAAAAGAAGCCAAGGCAATGAAACAGAACAAGGAAACGAAGAAAACACAGGCAGCTAAAGAGGCAGGGAAGTGGAGCAGTAAGATTAAGAAGCTTGGTGACGATATAGTTGGTCTGACGTTGATGCAGGCCAAAGAGCTGGGCGATTATCTCAAGGACGAGTATGGTATTGAGCCGGCTGCCGGTGGGGCTGTTATGGTAGCAGGTCCCGCCGCACAAGGCCAGGCTGAAGAGAAGGAAGAAAAAACCAGTTTTGATGTAATCCTTAAAGAATTCGGCGAGAAAAAGATTCAAGTTATCAAGGAGGTAAGGGCTTTAACGGGATTGGGATTGAAAGAAGCAAAAGACCTTGTTGACAACGTTCCCAAGCCAGTCAAAGAAGGACTCAGTAAAGAAGATGCCGAAGAGGCACAAAAGAAACTCGAAGAGGTAGGGGCCGTAGTGGAATTAACATAAGCACTGAGAATGCAATTTTGAGATGTAAAATAGGGCAATTTAGGCAATTAATGCTGGAGATTGGAAATGACTGAGATTGGTGCTGGACGAAGCATTCGTAATTTTGGCAGCGTCCGTGATGCCGTCGAGATTCCGGACCTGGTAGCTATACAAAAAAGAAGTTACGAGCGGTTTTTGCAACAAGACGCCGCACCAACGAGAAGAAAGCATAGCGGACTCGAAGCCATCTTCCGCGAGATGTTTCCTATTGAGAGCTACGACAAGAAGATGGTTCTGGAATATCTCTACTACGAACTGGAAAAGCCGCATTATACTCCTATTCAGTGCCGACAGTTAAGGCTGACATACGGCTACCCGTTGAAAATATGGTGCAGATTGCGAACCAAGGATGGTGAAGATTTGGCCGAGCAGGCAATGTATCTTGGCGAAATGCCGGTTATGATAGGCGGCGGGGAGTTCATTATCAACGGTGCGGTGCGAGTCATCGTAAGCCAGTTGCACCGAAGTCCGGGTGTTGATTTTCTTATCGAGAGTAAAGAAGGCGACAGGGTGCTGCACGGCGGTAGAGTCATCCCGGAAAGGGGTAGTTGGATAGAGATAGGGGTTACGAATAAAGACATTTTAGTCGTCAGAATCGACCAGTCCAGCAAGATACCTGCAACCATTTTGCTTCGGGCGATGGACGAGGCATACGGTACTACAGAACAGATTCTGCGTTTGTTTTATCCGACGAAAAAGGTGCCGCTGAGTAAATTGTCGCCCACTATGTGGGCCGTGCAGCCGATCGTGGACGAAGAGTCCGGTGAAATCATAGTAAAAGCCGGTGGGCAAATCAGCGATAAAGTCTCTTTGGTACAAGCTGCGTACGCGAAGCCCAAAGCTAAAAGCACCAAGAAGCAAACAAAAGCTAAAAAGGCCAAACGAGCAGCAATCTATATTGAGGTTATCGACGAGGTCCGGGATATCCTCATCTTGAACACCTTAGCCGAGGATGATATCCAGAGCCACGAGCAGGCATTGCTCAAGTTTTATCTGAGATTGCGACCCGGCAATCCACCCAATCAGGAAAAAGCCAAAACTTTCTTTGCGGAGAAATTTTTTGATTCCAACCGCTATCGTCTCGGCAAAGTCGGCAGGTTCAGACTGAATCGGAAGTTTGACCAGACAGTGAGTGAGGATGAGATGACGCTTCGGCCCAAAGATTTCCTCAACACGATGAAATACATAATGGCTTTGCGGAACAATGAGGGCCAGGTAGATGATATCGACCATCTGGGCAACAGGAGGCTGCGCACAATCGATGAACTCGCATCAGATGAAATCAGAAAAGGGCTGCTTAAGCTGCGCAGGACCGTTCAGGAACGGATGAGTATGAAAAGAGATGCTGAGGAGCCGCCTCGCATCGCAGATTTGGTTAATTCCAAGAGCGTATCCAGTAGTATCAACTATTTCTTTGGTCGTGGTGAGTTGAGCCAGGTTGTTGACCAGACCAACGCTTTGAGCCAGTTGACCCACGAAAGACGTCTGTCTGCTCTTGGGCCGGGCGGTTTGAACAGAAGGCGGGCAGGCTTTGAAGTGCGTGATGTGCATATCAGCCATTACGGCAGAATCTGCCCGATTGAAACGCCCGAAGGAACCAATATAGGTTTAATTGCTTCGTTGGCAATATTTGCCGCAGTTGACGAGTATGGATTTTTGCTTACACCATATCGCAAAGTCAAAAGAGCTAAGGTTACCGACAAGGTCGAATATTTACGGGCTGATGAGGAGATGAAGGTAGTATTCGCACCACCGAGCGTGGTTGACACAGACAGCGGTAAAATCACTGAAGGATTCGTTCTTGCAAGAAAAGGCGGTGAGCTGGCCGAAGTCTCCAACGACGAAGTTGACTACGTTGATATTTCACCCAAACAAATTGTTGGTGTTTCAGCTTCACTTATTCCGTTCTTAGAGCACGACGATGCAAACAGAGCTTTGATGGGCTCGAATATGCAGCGACAAGCGGTTCCGCTGCTGAAGACGGAGTCTCCTTTGGTCGGCACAGGTATGGAAAAAGTTGTCGGCCAAAACTCAAGTATGGTCGTCCGTGCCCAAAAAAGCGGGGTCGTTACTTCGGTGGACGCAACAAAGATAGTCATTAACCAAACCGAGGAATATAATCTCGCTAAATTTGTTGGTTTAAACGAGAGAACCTGTCTTAATCAAAAGCCCATAGTCAAGCTTGGTGACAGGGTAAAGGCCGACCAGATCATAGCAGACGGTGGAGGCACCGCCAATGGCGTATTGGCACTCGGTAAAAATATCCTTGTTGGATTTGTCTCCTTCGACGGCTTTAACTTCGAAGATGCGATTATCATCAGCGAAAAACTGTGTAAAGACGATAGCTTTACGAGCATTCACATCGACGAATTTACAGCCGAAGTTCGCGAGACCCGCCTTGGCAAGGAGGAATTTACCCGTGACATTCCCAATGTCAGTGAAAGGGCACTGCGGAACCTTGATGAATACGGAGTGGTTTGCGAAGGAACAAGGGTTTGCCCCGGTGACATCTTAGTTGGCAAAGTTGTGCCCAAGAGCAAGACGGAACTTACGCCCGAAGAAAAACTGCTGCATGCCATATTCGGCAGAGCCGGCGAAGATGTCAAAAATGACTCACTTGAACTACCCAGCGGATACGAAGGTGTCGTAATAAAGACGGAACGGTTTACCAGACGAGGCGCAGGCTCCGAGGAACAAAAGAAGGCACAGGCGGCCCAGATAAAAGAATATGGAAAGCAAATGAGGGCCAAAGAATGTGTGGTATTCAGACAGATGGTCGAATCTATTCACAAGAAGTTCGAGGTCAACATTATTGACCCATCCACACGTCAGAAAGTCGGTGCCAGTGCTGACGACGATGTCATTTATGAACAGATAGAAAACTTTAATATCAAGTGGGTCAAACCGGCTTCTTTACGGGATGATGTACAGAAAATCGTGGATAGATTCTGGGCCAAGATTACTGGGATTCAGGAAGAAAGGAAGCACAGTATTGAGAGCTTGAAACACGGCGATGAGCTGCCCAGCGGCGTGCTGCAAATGGTAAAAGTTTACGTTGCGATTAAAAGGACGCTGTCAATCGGCGACAAAATGGCTGGGCGCCACGGCAACAAGGGGGTCATCGCCAAGATTATGCCCGAGGAGGATATGCCATTTCTCGAGGATGGTACGCCTCTTGACATATTGCTGAATCCTCTCGGCGTCCCGAGCCGAATGAATGTTGGTCAGATTCTCGAAACGCATCTCGGCTGGGTGGCGAAGGTGTTAGGATTTAACGCTATTACACCGGTGTTTGATGGGGCTAACGAAAAGAACATCCATGAATTGAGCAAAGAGGCGAACGAGCTTATGAGCAATCGAAAAGCACAGCTCGAAGAGGAACAACAAGTACCGCCAACTGATGAATTTTTCATTGATGTGCCCAAAACCCTCAAGACACAATTGTATGACGGCAGGACAGGTGAACCTTTTGACCAGTCTGCAACTATCGGATACATCTATATGATGAAACTGCATCATCTTGTCGATGACAAGATTCACGCAAGAGCTACAGGGCCGTATAGCCTGATTACTCAACAGCCGTTAGGTGGTAAGGCCAGAACCGGCGGACAGAGATTCGGTGAGATGGAAGTCTGGGCTCTGGAAGGATATGGGGCTGCTTATGCACTCCAGGAAATGCTCACAGTAAAAAGCGATGATGTTGAGGGACGAACAAAAATCTATGAATCAATGGTCAAAGGACAAAACACTCTTGAAGCCGGAACACCACTGTCCTTTGACGTATTGTGTAATGAAATAAGAGGATTAGGATTGAATATTCAGCTTGAAAAGAAACGGCTTGGAATCACCGCACTTTAAGTGATTAGTGAATTACCAATTGTCAAGTGTCAATGGTAAGGGGCCTTAAATGTTAGGAAGTATTTACGATCGGATTAATGACTACGGTTCGGTCAAGATTTCATTGGCCAGTCCAAATGATATTCGCAGCTGGTCTTTTGGCGAGGTACGAAAGCCCGAGACCATCAACTATCGTACATATCGGCCGGAGAAGGACGGATTGTTTTGTGAGCGAATCTTCGGGCCCGAACGCGACTGGGAGTGTGCCTGCGGAAAGTACAAAGGGACAAAGTTTAAGGGTATAATTTGCGACCGATGCGGGGTCAAAGTTACCCATAGTCGTGTCCGAAGAAAGCGAATGGGACATATCAATCTGGCGGCACCGGTTGTTCATATATGGTTCTTCAAGGCCATACCAAATCGGCTCGGAAACCTTTTGGCAATGAAATCCGCTGACCTGGAGAAGATTATCTATTTTCAGGAATATGTCATAACGGACTCTGGACAAAGCCCATTGAAAACCGGCCAACTGCTCAGCGAGGAAGAATACAGAGAAGCGGAAAACAAGTACGGAAAAGCGTTCAAGGCAGGGATGGGCGCCGAGGCCATCAAGGCCTTGCTGGAGAACCTCGACCTCGAAGAAGTCGCCATCCAGCTCAGGGATGCCATAGCGAAGACAAACAGTAAGCAAAAGATAAAAGACCTCACAAAACGACTTAAGATTATTAACCAGGTAAAAAACAGTAGAAATAAAGCACAGTGGATGGTCCTTGAGGTAGTACCTGTTATTCCGCCGGATTTGAGGCCGTTGGTTTTGCTGGAAAGAGATAATTTCGCTACCAGTGATTTAAATGACCTTTACCGGAGAATTATCAATCGCAACAACCGATTAAAGAAGCTGATGGACCTGAACGCTCCCGAGGTTATTATCCGCAATGAGAAACGGATGCTGCAGCAGGCGGTTGATTCGCTGCTGGATAATGGCCGCTGCCGGCGGTCTGTTCTGGGCAGTAATAATAGGCCTCTGAAGTCGTTGACCGATATGATTAAGGGCAAGCAGGGACGATTCCGTGAGAACCTGCTTGGCAAGCGTGTGGATTACTCGGCTCGGTCGGTAATTGTGGTAGGTCCTGATTTAAAACTTTATCAATGCGGTTTGCCGAAGAAAATAGCTCTCGAGCTGTATCAGCCTTTCATTATTCGCAAACTTAAACAGCGTGGCCTGGCCGATACGATTAAAAGCGCTAAGAGAATGATTGAAAGACGTGACGAACAGGTCTGGGATGTCCTCGAAGAAGTTATTCATCAGCATCCTGTCCTGCTCAACCGTGCACCGACCCTGCATCGCATGGGCGTTCAGGCCTTTGAGCCGGTACTGGTCGAAGGTAACGCCATTATGCTGCATCCGTTGGCTTGCAGGGGGTTCAATGCTGACTTCGACGGCGACCAGATGGCGGTGCATTTGCCGTTAAGTGTCGAAGCCCAGGCTGAGACGCATATTTTAATGATGACCACCTCCAATATTTTTTCGCCGGCCAATGGCTCCCCAATGGTCGGACCATCACAAGATATGGTGATGGGCAATTATTATTTGACTTATACAGAATCTCTTGAACCTGGCGAGAAGAAAGAGCTTAAGCTGTTCCGAGATACTTACGAGGCTGTTATGGCCCTGGAAATAGGCAAAATCGATTTGCACACGAGAATTATAGTACGGCTTGGAGATGTCACGGTCATTGAAGATGAAGGAACGAAGGATTCTAACATCGTTGAAACAACTGCTGGGAGGTGCATCTTCAATGATATGCTACCGCACGGAATGCCGTTTTATAATATGACGATGTCGCAAAAGATGTTGAGCCGCGTCATTAGTGACTGCTTCAAATTAACCGGAGCTGCAAAAACCGTTGACCTGCTCGATAGAATAAAAAATCTGGGATTCAAATATGCTACTCTTGCAGGATTAAGCTTTGGTATTATGGACCTAAAAATTCCGGAAAAGAAGGCTCAGATTATTAAACAGACCGAAAACAAGGTCAGCAAAATACGCAAGAACTATGATGATGGAGTTTTGACCGAGGGAGAACGGTATAATCAGGTCATCGATGCCTGGACCAATGCCAGAGTCGCTGTGACAAACGAAATGATGAAAGGTCTTAAAGAGGATACTACAGAGGACGGCTTGCCATACCTCAATCCAATCTACCTTATGAGTGATTCCGGGGCTAGAGGGAGCGTTGACCAGATTCAGCAGCTTGCTGGGATGAGAGCGCTAATGGCAAAGCCAAGCGGGGAGATTATCGAAACGCCAATAAAGGCAAACTTCAGAGAGGGTTTGAAAGTGCTGGAGTACTTCAGCTCTACACACGGGGCAAGAAAAGGATTGGCGGATACCGCTCTGAAAACCGCAAATTCAGGGTATCTTACAAGAAAACTCATAGATGTGGCACAAAATGTTATTGTAATTGAAAGAGACTGCCAGACATTGCAGGGAATCACAAAAAGTGTTCTCAGCAAAGGTGAGCAAATCGATGTTCCACTTTCGCAGCTTATTATTGGAAGAACCGCAAGAGACAATATTCGCAACCCGATTACAGATGAAATGATTGTGCACGAGAATGAGGTGATAACCCCAGAGGCGGCAGCAAAGATTGAAGCTTTGGGACTTGATGCCATCAGAATCAGAAGTGCTCTTACTTGTGACAGTCCGTTTGGAGTTTGTGCAAAGTGTTACGGATGGGATATGAGTACCGGAAAATTGGTTGAAGAAGGTTCGGCGGTTGGCATTATTGCAGCACAGTCCATCGGTGAACCCGGTACACAGTTGACGCTGCGGACGTTCCATACCGGCGGTGTCGCTTCCAGAGCCATTCTTGAGCGTGAACAGAAAGCCACACAAGCAGGAAAAGTGGAATATCGCGATATCAATGCAGTTACCACCAAGTCCGACGTTGGTGGCAAGGTAACAACTGTGGTAGTGGCACTGAAACGTAACGGCGAAATAGCTATTCTTGACGTAAAAGACAGGGAACTCGACAGGTTCAAGGTGCCTTATGGTGCCGTTGTCTTGGTCAAGAACGGCCAGAAAGTCAAGACTGGGGACCTATTATTCAAATGGGACCCACATCGTACACCTATTTTAGCGGAGGTGGCCGGGCTGATACGGTTTGTTGATATTATTGAAGGCGAGACAATCGGAATTGAGGAAGAGCGAAAAGGTCAGGTTGGCAGACCCGTCGTAATCGAGCATAAAGGCGATAAGCATCCACAAATCATTATCGAAGACAAGGAAGGCAAGATACTCGACGTTCACTACCTGCCTGCAGGGGCCAGAATCGAGGTTGACGAGGGTCAGCGTGTTCAGGCAGGCCAATTGCTTGCTCATCAGCCCCGGGCTACCGGCGGCACTCAGGACATCACAGGTGGATTGCCCAGAGTTACCGAAGTATTTGAAGCGCGCAAACCGAAAGACCCTGCCGCAATGGCAGAGATTAGCGGCCGGGTCGAGCTGCGAAGCGATAAACGCAAGGGAAAAATGACGATTACAATTCGCTCCGAGTCCGAAGAAGGTAAGGTGATAATGGAAAAGGAACACCACGTCCCGCGCGACAGACACCTTAATGTTCACACCGGTGATTTTGCTGAAGCAGGTGATGCCCTGACGGACGGCCCACTTGTGCCGCACGATATTCTGCGAATTAAAGGCGAAGAGGCATTGCAGAGATATTTGACAACGGAGATTCAAAATGTCTATCGTTCACAAAATGTCAATATTAACGACAAACACATTGAAATCATTTGCTCTCAAATGATGCGAAAGATCGAAATTGAATCTGTGGGTGACAGCGCGTTTTTGCCGGGCGAGGTAGTTGATAAATTCGTGTTCAATAAAGAGAATGAAATATTGACCAATAGCGTCAAGATTACTAACGTTGGAGATGCGACAGATTTAGAGGTTGGTCAAATTATCGACAAGAAGGAGCTGGCCAGCATTAACGAAAAGGTTGAATTGATTGGCGGTACCGGGGCCACAGGCAGAAAACCAAAGCCTGCAACCGCCAAGACATTGCTTTTGGGGATTACGAAGGCTTCACTGTGGTCGGAGAGCTTTATCGCCGCAGCCAGTTTCCAGGAAACAACCAAGGTCTTGACTGAGGCGTCTTTAGCTGGTAAGGTAGATGAACTTCATGGATTGAAGGAAAATGTAATACTCGGCCACTTGATACCGGCCGGCACGGCTTTCAAGCCGTATCTTGATATAAAGGTCAAGCACCTTGTGGAGGCTCCACTGCCGAAGGAATTCGAAGAGGTCAGGGAACTCAAGGAGGCCAAAGAGGCCGAGGCAAAGGCCGAAGCCGCCGTCAGGGAAGCTTTGGGAATCAATTAGTTATCGATAATGAGATACGAAAGACGAGACAAGAATTATGCCAACTATAAATCAGTTAGTTAGACGTCCCCGGGCGAAATCGAAAGGCCGCAAGCGAGTATCCGATATTAGCGGTTCGCCGCAGAAAAGAGGTGTGTGCCTGATAGTAAGGACACAGACGCCCAAGAAGCCGAATTCTGCTTTGCGGAAAATCGCACGTGTCCGGCTGACCAACGGCAAGGAAGTTACCGCTTACATACCGGGTATCGACCACAATCTTCAGGAGCACAGCACGGTTACAATTCGCGGAGGCCGGGTCAGGGACCTGCCGGGAGTGCGATATCATATCGTCCGTGGTGTCCTTGACTGTGCCGGTGTGGCTAATCGAAAACAAGGCAGAAGTAAATATGGTGCAAAAAAGGCAAAATAGTTAAAAGAGTAAATCCTAATCTCTAAGCACTAAACAAATTCGAATTACCAAAATGACACTTTTGTGTCACCCTGAGCGCAGCGAAGGGTCTGGTTTACACGATAATGATGAGATTCTTCGCTTCGCTCAGAATGACAGCAATGCAGTAAGTTTTGAAAATTTGAACATTTGAATCCTTCGGCGTTGCTCAGGACAGGTTTTGGATTTGTTTAGTATTTCGGATTTAGATATTAGGATTTATACGAGGTACGAGGAAAGTTATGGCTAAAAAGTTTACCGCTTCGAGTCAGCAATTAAAGCCGGACCCGAAGTATAACAGCAAGCTGGTCTCCAAGTTTGTGAACTGTTTGATGTGGGACGGCAAGAAAAGCACTGCCCAGCAAGTCTTTTATGATGCTATGGGCATCATTAGCAAAAATGTCAAGGATGCTGAGGCCCTTGAGGTATTCGAGAAGGCGATAAACAACGTAAAGCCGTTGATTGAGGTTCGCAGCAAGCGTATCGGCGGAGCCAGTTATCAGGTTCCGATGCAGGTAAGTGCCAGGCGCCAGCAGTCGCTTGCTTTCAGGTGGATATTGGCCTCAGCCAGGGCCAAAAAGGGCAAACCTATGTGCCAGCGTCTGGCTTCTGAATTGATAGACGCTTATAACGAACACGGTAGTGCAATGACCACCCGGGAGAATATCCACAGAATGGCAGAGGCAAATAAGGCCTTTGC
>CAYQKF010000137.1:0-13471 GCA_964417935.1 uncultured Pirellulales bacterium | reverse complement strand
AAAAAACAGATTTTCTTAAATAATATATGCCTAACCTCAATTTTGCAGAAGCCTTCACATAACTCTAACAAAAGGAGAGAGACTATGAAGAGCCTGACAAAAAAGTTGCAAAAGCAAACAACGTGCTCGAGGCGTTCTCTGCTCAAAGGTGCCGGTGCGGGCATTGCGGGTCTGAGTCTCGCGGGTATGGTTGGTGCCCCTATCGAAGAGCAGGTAGCCTGTGCGACGCAGAACGTAAAACGCAGCTCCAGCCCCTCGCAATTGAGGATTACAGACCTGCGCATAGCGGTAGTAACCAGAGCGCCTTTCCGCTGCCCTCTGATTCGTATCGATACCAATCAGGATATATCCGGTTACGGAGAGGTCCGTGACGGTGCCAGCGAGCGATATGCCCTTATGCTCAAGAGCAGGCTTCTGCGCCAGAATCCCTGCAACGTGGAGCGGATATTCAAACGTATCAAACAGTTTGGACATCACGGTCGCCAGGGAGGTGGTGTCTCGGGTGTGGAGATGGCCTTGTGGGACCTGGCAGGCAAGGCCTACGGTGTCCCTGTCTATCAAATGCTCGGCGGCCGATACCGTGACAGGGTCCGCCTGTATGCCGACACGCCTGACGGCAGCGTCAGCGGCCTCAAGAAAAGATTCGACCAGGGATTCACTTTCCTGAAATATGATTGTGGTATCTGGAGTATCCGCAGGGTCCCCGGGGCGCTGAGCTACCCCACCAAGGATACTGACTGGAGAGGCAAACATCCTTTCACGAGGATTCAATTGTCGGACAAAGGCGCTGCTCTAATGGGCGAGCGTTTTGCCGAGGCTCGTGAAGCGGTTGGCTGGGAAGTCCCGATAGCCTCGGACCACTTCGGCCATATCAGCGTCAATAGCTGTATCAAACTGGGCAAGGCCTTGCAGCCCTACCAATTAGCCTGGCTGGAGGATATGGTCCCGTGGGAATATACTGACATGCTCAAAGAAATCAAGAATGCAATTGATGTCCCGCTCCTGACCGGTGAGGACATCTACTTGCTCGATGGCTTCAAGCCGCTGATAGATGAGCGTGCTGTCGATATGGTGCATCCCGACCTGGCCACCGCAGGTGGTATCCTGGAAACCAAGAAGATCGGCGACTACGCGGAGCAGCACGGCATCGCAATGGCCATGCACTTCGCAGGCACGCCGGTATCCTTTATGGCCAACGTGCATTGCGCAGCAGCTACGGAGAACTTTATTGCTCTGGAGCACCACTCGGTCGATATCGACTGGTGGGAGAACCTGGTAACCGGTATTGAGAAACCACTTCACGTGGATGGTTTCGCCCGTGTCCCGGAAGGGCCCGGCCTGGGTATAGAGTTGAACCTTGACGTTGTGAAGGAGCACCTCGAGCGGGGTCAGGAGCTTTTCGCCCCCACCGAAGAATGGAATAGAGACCGTTCTAACGACCGACTGTGGAGCTAAGGGCCGAGGAAGCCAACTTCGACGATAAGGGATGACGCGAGCCCCGACCATGTGTTCCATATCGTTGGCGGCTTGCGCGCTCACCTGGAGCACAGCATCGGCTATATGTGGGCGCTTCTGGAGCGTGCCGAACAATAGATATAACTTATCGCAACCGCGCATTTATAGAAGGAGTAGAGTTATGGCCAAAAACAAGATAACCAGAGAGTCTGAACGAACACGACCGAAGCCCGACCGACGTGCTTTTGGCAAGGCCATTTTGGCGGGCGTTCTGGGTGGACCGGCCGTTTTGTCGTCTATCGCACAGACGGCCGAAAAGCAGATTCCATCGGACAAGAAAACACGGGGTAGCCGTTCCCGCGCGGGAGACCAGGGAATAAAGCTGGCCCTAATGCTTGACAACCGAAATAAAGAAAGATGGACATTGGCACGTCAGATTGGCGTCAATCACGCAATTGTGCCTGCGAGTCGAGTGTTGTACAGGGTCAGACGGGACCAATATCTTGATACGCTGGCGAAGATGAAAGCCACTTACGAAGCGTCAGGAATCTCGATCGCCGGCGTGGAGAGCCATCCGGTTGCAGCAGAAAAAATAAAGTTAGGACTGCCCGGCCGCGATGAAGAGATCGCCAACTACTGTGCCGTGATAGAGGCCCTGGGTAAAGTCGGGATACCGATGTGCTGCTACAACTTTATGGCGGGGATCGGGTGGTATCGCACCAAGGTTGACATAGCTGAACGCGGCGGCGCTCTGGCCAGCGAGTTCGATAATAAAATCGCAGAAAAGCAGGGACTCACCAGGTGGGGCCAGATCAGCGAGGAGAAAATCTGGGACAACATCACTTACTTCCTAAAACGGGTCATCCCCGTCGCGGAGAAGGCGGGCGTGAAAATGGCGTTGCATCCGGATGACCCTCCCATCTCGCCGCTTCGCGGGATCGGACGCATCCTGATCAGTGCCGAGGCCTTCCGCAGGGTCCTTGAGATTGTGCCGAGCCCGGTCAACGGTATCACCTTCTGCCAGGCCAACTTCGTGCTGATGGGCGAGGACATCAAATCGCTAATAAGGGAGTTCGGCGGACAAGGCAAGATCTTTTTCGTCCACTTCCGCGATGTTAAGGGCACGGGCGAACGTTTCCGCGAGACGTTTCACGATAATGGGCCAACCGACATGGCCGAAATACTTAAGCTATATCACGAAGTCGGTTTCCAAGGGCCGATCCGTCCGGACCACGCACCCACTTTGGCAGACGAGAGCAACATAAGCCCAGGCTATGCAATGCAGGGAAAGGTCTTCGCGATTGGCTACATGAAGGGCATTGCACAGGCGTTGAAGATACCGATAATGTGAACTCGCAAACCCTACAATGTGTGTCAGTACCTGCACTTTCGGGACAGTCAAACAAAGAGCTTGAGATTTCGAGGAATATTGCTATAGTATTGTAACATCAGACGGCACGTATGAATGTTTGGACAGGACGGAATGTTATAGGAGACAATCGATGAAACGCAGGGAGTTCTTGAAGGCGTCGGTCGCAATCGGCTCGGCATTATCCTTGTCGGGTTCACGGGTCTTGGGTGCCAATGATGATATTCGCATTGGCGTGATCGGAATCGGTTCGTTCGTCAAGATCGGCGGCAAGGGACGAGGAGATATCCGGGACTTCCGAAAGATCCCGGGCGTCCGTGTCGTGGCTCTATGTGACTGTGATGAAAACCACCTCAGCTATGAAGTGAAGCAGTTCAGTAAGCGAGGTGAGAAGGTCAAGGCCTACAAGGATTTCCGCGACCTCTTGGACGACAAGGAAATCGATGCTGTCTCGATTACGACGCCGAACCATTGGCATTCACTGATGACGATAATGGCCTGTCAGGCGGGAAAAGATGTGTTCGTGCAAAAGCCCTCCTCGCACAACATCTTTGAAGGTCGCAAGATGGTCGAGGCCATGCGCAAGTACAATCGCGTGGTACAGGCCGTTCATGGACCTCGAAACAGCGGCGCGATTGAGGAATCACTCGAGTATATCTGGGCCGGTAACCTTGGGAAAATCAAGTGTGTGTACGGGATTAACTACAAGCCGCGGATGAGCATCGGCAAGGTTAATGGTCCCCAATCCATACCCAGGTCGTGCGATTACGATCTCTGGTGCGGCCCGGCCCCTAAGAAACCACTAATGCGTAAGTACCTGCACTACGACTGGCATTGGGACTGGGACACCGGTGACGGCGACCTTGGGAATATGGGCATTCATGCGATGGATGGATGCCGCTGGGCCTTACGGCAGAATGCGCTGCCGAAGCGCGTGCTCAGCATTGGGGAGCGTCTGGGCTATGATGACGACGGCCAGACCCCCAATACAATGATATCCCTGTTGGATTACGAACCGGCCCCTATCATTTTCGAAGTCCGCGGCCTGCCCCGGAATAAATCGTTCCGACAATCGGATTGGAGCAAGAACAGTCGGCTGAGTATGGACGACTTCCGAGAAGTACAGACAGGATTTTTAGTACAATGCGAAGGTGGTTACGTAAAAGACGGCACAGCTTTCGACAATCGCGGAAGGCTAATCAAGGAATTCACCCGCAAACGACCAGATTGCAAAGAGAACTTTATCAGCGTCGTTCGCAGCCGCAAAACCAGCGAGCTCCTGACGGATGCTCTCGAGGGACATCTCTCCTGTGGGCTGGTCCACATGGCGAACATCTCATATCAGGTGGGGAAATACAAATCCAATAACGAAATCCGCCAGGTCATTCGAAGCGAGGCAGAACTCTACGAGTCGTTTGAACGCCTGATTGACCATCTCTTCGCCAATCGACTTGGCATCAATCAAGAATTGCTCGCCCTGGGTTCAATGCTGATTATGGACCCCGATAAAGAGAAATTCATCGGCCCAATGAGCAAAGAAGCGAACAGACTGATTTCAAGAGAATACCGAAAGCCATTCGTCGTATCTGATAACGTGTGATGGTTGACGATGTTTGTACATCATTTTGCCTCTTTTCGTTTGTACGCAGCCTTTCCGCCTACAATCGCCAAACCGGTTTTATGTCCCTGTTATGCGCTAAGAACGTTATGGAAATGACACTATCTTTAAGCGCGTAAGGAAAATGAATAATATAACCAATTTAAGAGAATGGCCTACATATTATTTTGACAACGGTCGTTTGAGTGTGTATATTGATTATAATTAAGTTTCGCCAAGTTACTTGCTTTGTTAAGGGTTAACCCATGAAATCGCAAATCGATCGCCGTCGTTTTCTTCAAAGAAGCGGGCTCGTCCTCGCCGGCACCGCGGTACCGGCGTTGTTGAGCCGGCCGTCCCGCGCCAATGCGGAAGTGGTCAGAGGCCGTATCAGAAAGGCGGTTGGCTTCACGATGATCAAAGAGGATCTGTCTGTCGAAGACAAGCTGAGATTGGTGAAAGAGGTCGGGTTCGAAGGCGTCGAAACGCCCACGCACATCCTCGACAAGAAAACGCCGGAGCCAAGGGTTCTCGCCCGGGCCAGCGAGAAAGTTGGGGTCCGCGTGCACGGCGTAGTCAACGCAAGCCACCACGACCTCACAGGTGCCATCGACGAAGCTTATGTTTACGGCGCGACCTCGGTCCTCTACATTGTCCGCCCGGACCCCAAGGGCTCGTTCATAGAGAATTACCGGCGCACGCAGGAGACAATTCGGCGGGCCATTCCGTACGCCGAGAAAAAACGCATCCACATTTTGATAGAGAATGTCTGGAACACCTTTCTCATCGAGCCGCTGACGATGGCGCGGTACATTGACGAGCTCGACAGCCCATACGTAAAGGCGTATTTCGATGTGGGAAATGTGGTTCGCTGGGGCTTCCCTCAGCACTGGATTGAGGTCCTCGCCGAGCGGATCGTCAAGATACACATCAAGGAGTACAACTTGAAGGTTGCGATGAATGAAGGAATGGGCAAGGGCTTTGCTTTCCCGCTCGGGCAAGGCAGCATCGACTGGAGCAGGGTGTGCGAGGAATTGAAGAAAATTGGCTACCGGGGCTGGGCGACCGCCGAGGTGAATGGCGGGAATCGCCAGCGCCTGGCCGAGATATCTCAGCAAATGGATCGGGTCCTCGTTCTATGAGTGACCGCGTTACGTAAATGGTTTTCGAGGTATGGATAAATCAAGAGGCTTTACCCCGTTAGAGGGACCCCGCCTTGCGGGAACCCAAAGAAGGATTCCCAATTGGGAAAGGGGAAGTTTTCTAACGGGCTTTACCTTAATAGAACTTCTGGTGGTAATTGCTATCATTGCATTATTGATGGCGATATTGATGCCGGCACTGGCACGGGTGAAGGAGCAGGCAAGGTCAGTTGCATGTCAGTCGAACCTGAAACAATGGGGCGCAGTTTTTTTGATGTACACAGACGATCGCAACGGGTATTTCATGTCAGGCTGGGAGAGCGGCGGTTTTCAGGAGAACTGGGTAGGGGCGACTCTGCCGTACTACAATGAGAAAAAGATACGGCTCTGCCCAACCGCGACCAAGCCGACGAGCGAGGGACACCGGCATCCGTTTGCAGCCTGGGTTTATGACCATTCCACAGAAGGATTAATACTCGGCAGCTATGGGCTAAATAACTGGGTTCTTGACCCTCCGAACGACTGGGAAAAATACCCGACCGAAAATTTCTGGCGGAGTCCAAACGTCCGAGGTGCAGATAATATACCGTTGTTTGCGGATTGCAGATGGAGGGCAAGCAGTCCGGATTACAGGGACTCACCTCCTGAATTTTCGGATGCGCCATATGTAGGAGGGTTTGGCATTAGAATGCAGCGTTTTTGCCTCAACCGACATGAGGGGCATGCGAACTACCTTTTTATGGATTGGTCAGTCAGGGAGGCGGGACTTAAGGAGGTTTGGACGCTTAAGTGGCATAAACAGTTCGACACTGCAGGCCCCTGGACCAAAGCCGGCGGTGTTCAGACGGACGACTGGCCAGATTGGATGAGAAGGTTCAAGGACTATTAGTGGCGAGAAGTGGATTGAGTTCCCGTTTTTAATATCTGGGTAGCATTTTCAAATCGTCTAAGACGCTTAGTGGACACGAAAACCTACACATCTGAGCTGCTGTTGGTTGGCATTGTATTATCGGCACTGGCCATGTCGGTCGGTTGGGGCTTTCGAGGTGACTACGGCCATGAAGCCGGCGCGATGGTTCCAGGTGCACTGTTAGGGCTTTCAATCTGTTTGGCCGCAGGATAGATGTGCCGTATGTCCAAGCTTTAATAAGCGAAAACTCATTGGATAACGAAGCAGGGCTAAGTCAATTTCTTTTGCGGCCTCGTCATATTGGCCCAGTGCCATCAGCGACTCGACCATCAGAATCCACAAGTGTCTTCTGCTTCTGTAGGTGCTGTCTTCGATGGCTTTTCGCGTTAATTCAAGGCATTTTTTATATTGACCGGTCTTAAATTGTTCGCGTGCGATGTCAATATCTTCGGCGTGCGCGGAATGGTTCCTGCCAAGCATAAAAGCGATACAAGCCACCATCAAAAAAAGACGGCTATGGTGCAACATGTACCTGAACAAGAAAGCCATATTACATCTACTCAACTAACTGTAGATCAAAATCTTTAATTATATGACCCAGGCGGTCCCAGCTTAAACACCTGCTGCTGTCGTTGCAAAGACAATCGTCTTGCAGTCCTGAAAATATTATAGCTTATATATAGTATAGCATCAATATGAGGTATTGTTCATATTTAAGAAGTCAGGATTTGGATTAATTCTCATGCGGCACGACCGGTCCTCGCCAGACGCTGCCGCCAAAAGTAGTGATATACATCAGGTCATCATCTGATGGATCAAATACCACTCTCTGAATATTCGAGAACGGAAGATCATTGAAAGATTCCCAGGTCCGGCCATTGTCCCGTGTGAGCCACAGGCCGGCACCAGGTGCTCCTTCAGTGAGAGTCATATATATCCATCCCTTGAATTTTGGGTGAAAGTATCCGCCGAAAGTCTGACGTGCTTTACGGCCTATGCGTGTCCATGTTTTGCCACCATTTTCTGAGCAGTACAATCCCCCGGAATTATCCTGCCGGCTCGAATCACAGGTACCCATAAGAATTATATTGCTATCCTCCGGATGGACTGAAAAGTCCTTGGGGTACAAAAAAAGCCGGGATGTATTGACCTTTTTCCAGGTCTCTGCGCCGTCCAAGGATCGGTACAATCCTACCCCCTCACTCATAAGCGGCTTTCCATATGCCGGACGCTTGGCGCATACCATTGTAAAGAGCGTGCCGTCCTTGTGCAGAATCACACGAGAGACCCGCATGTTCTTCGTGTGACCCAGGCCCTTTTTTTTCCGCTTCCATGTTTTGCCGTCGTCGATTGATTTGTACACACCTTCCATGAATACCCCGGCGTAAAGCGTACGTGAATTGTTGGGACTCCTGGGGTCGAGTACGATGGAGGTCACCGGTTTGAGTGGGATACTCTGAGCCTCGTGCTTCCACGAAGTGCCGAAGTCACGTGAGATGCACACCCCGCCGGGACGGTTGTGGCCGTGACGTTCTGAGATGATATTGTCGTTGGGAATGTCGTGAACATTGGAGAACGCACCCCACATCTTTCCAGGTATATCCGGATCAAACGCAATCTCGTAACATGTGTTTCTCCATGGTGCCCATGAGTACTTATCCCACCAGATCCACGTTTTACCGGTGTTAGTGGACCGAGCCAAGCCGATATCTGTGTAAGCAATATAATGTCTGTTCACTTCAAATGGGTCTATATAGTAATGCCATGTAGTAGTGACCACCAAACCATTGCATACCCATTCACAGCCAGGTCTGGGTTCCTGACGGGCAGCGGGGTAAGTATGGCCATTGAACCACGTATCACCGCCGTTATGTGTAACATAGCATTGACTCCTTACCAGAATTACCCGGTCAGGGTCGGTGTTGCATATGGCAACTCCGAACGGTGCATCGCCTCCCTTGTAGGATTGTCCCGTGGAAGCTGTAACGTAGTTGGGAGCAACGTTGTAGCGTTCGAAACGCGGGTCCATGAAGTACGTGTCGCGCCAGGTCCGGCCCCCGTCATCGCTTCGATATACTGTGTCATGATAGGGTGGATGGAAACCTGTGCTTGTGTTCATCGCGTATACGGTCAGTGGTTTCGTGTCCGTGGTGAGAAGCTGTTTATATTGGGCGATAGGACTATAGGCCCATTGATCGGCCTTTTTGGTATCCGTATTGATACCCCGACCCATGGCCTGTTGCCAGGTCTGGCCTCGATCTCTTGAACTATAGATACCTCCTTTGAAGTTGCCGTTCTCATCTTTGCTGCTTATCGTACAATAAAGCATTATGAGGTTGTTTTTCGAGTCGGAACCTCCGGCGAATCCCTGTATTTCCTTCCATGGCAGGCCGTTTGTCTTTTCCATCCACTTCTGCCCACCGTCGTCAGAGCGCCAGATGCCCTTATTTGTGGCAGCGAACATAACGCGGCCTTTGTTAGTACGGTCAAAATGGAATCCTATCACCTGGCCATTGGGTCCATTACATGCTGTCCACGTTGAACCTGCATTTTGCGATAACCAGCATTCACTGTTCCGAGTACCCACAAGCATAATGTTTGGGTCTGACGGATTTATCGCAATCTCTCCATACAGTATCTCCCTGAGATTGCCTATAGGTGTAAATGTTGTTCCTCGGTCGAGGCTGATTCGCAGGCGTCCCCTTGATGAAGCATAAATGATGTCTGGATCTGATGGTTGGAAGCCCGGTCGGCATCTCGTGTCGGCTTTGAGTTGTGCATGGTTAATCATACGCCAGTTTCGACCGCCGTCCTCGGAAATATACGCTGCGCTCATGTCGCAGTTGAGCATCATCAGATTTCGGTCCGCAGGAGATATTGCCGGCGAAAACATCCCGCCTCCACCTGACAGGCCGACAGGCTCCCAGGGAATCTGTCTGGCGACAATCTCCGAATGGGCAGCATTCTGCTCACCGCATATCGACATAACCAGCAGCAGTGACAATCCACAGCTCCGGAAAAACAACCATAACGCTCGGTATTTCATGGCTTAACTCTTCTTTTATTTTACTTTTATCGTGTTTAGTTTCAAGAACCGTTTTCGTTTCAACGCTTTCCACTTTTTCAATATTACAGGTTTAAGCCTTGTTGTGAAAACTTAGAGTCAGCTTGACGCCGACCGTCTTATATGTTACACTTCTTTTGCTTCTCTGGTAAGAAAACCCAAGTTGCTGGATAATAACGGATTTGCCAAACTTAGAATTTAGAATTGGAGGAACTATTATGAATGAACCGAAAAAAAAACAAACCAAGGCGATATCGAGACGTACGTTTTGCCGGTCGGCGATTACCGCGGCCGTGGCGCTCTACTATGCCAAGCCGTCCGTGGAGGCGTCGGAGACAAAGCATAGAGTCAAATTCTACAAGAACTTGGGGCACGGTCACATCGGCGTCAAGGCCAATCAGCAGCAGGCGCTGGAGTATGCGTTGAAATATGGTTTTGACGGCGTCACCCCCAATCTGGGTGAGTTTGAGAACAAGTCTGCTGCGGAGATTCGCGAATGGGTGGCGAGAATGAAAGAAAGGGGTGTTCGATATGGCGCTAGCGGCCTGCCTGTCGGGTTTCGCAGAGATGAAGATAGATTTCAGAAAGACCTTGCGCGACTGCCCAAGCAGGCGAGTGTTTTGAAGCAATTGGGCGTGAAGCGTATGGCGACCTGGATTCCGCCCGGCCACAGGGAGCTCACGTACCTGCAAAATTTCGAGCAGCACAAAAGACGCCTCCGCGAAGTGGCGAAAGTGCTTAAAGACAACGACATCCGGCTGGGTCTGGAATTCGTTGGGCCCAGAACCTCACGGGCGCGAAGCCGTTTTCCCTTTATCTGCACCCAGTTGGGTATGATGGAACTTGTGGAGGCAATCGGCACAGGAAACGTGGGGCTTTTGCTGGATAGCTGGCATTGGTACACCTCACACGGGACGGTGGAAGAACTGCTTCAGTTGTCGAACAAGAACGTCATACACGTTCACGTCAACGACGCTCCGTCGGGCATCCCGGTTGACCAGCAAATCGATAACCGGCGCAGGCTGCCCGTAACCACAGGGGTGATCGATCTGAGAGGATTTATCAACGTCCTGGTGAAAATCGGTTACGACGGTCCGGTGGAGTGCGAACCCTTTGATCAAGAACTGCGTAAGATGGAAGACAATGCGGCGCTGCAAAAGACCATCGCATCGCTTAACCGGTTGTGGGATCTGATTACAGTTTGACCAAGCCACGCGCCCCGTGCCGAATAGACGCGCATCATATTATCGGGAAATTAAACGCCGGTTCGATTTGTTTTTAGAGTTGGGCAAACGATGTGCTGAATTAATGATTATTGATTATTTTTGAGATTGTTACGGCCTTTGAAAAAAAGGACTTGTAATGACAGCGAGAATTGAGTATGCCTGTAAGAAGTCCGCCCACGGCGAATATCCATATCAAGCATCCGGCACGCCTGTAAGAAACTTGTGTGTTCACAATAAGTACGCCTATGTGCAAATCGTAACCGAACAAAAGGAGACATAAGGATGCAGACTGCTAATCGAGTATTCGCTATTATGACTATAATCATTACACCGAACCTGTCGGCACAGCCGGCAAAAGGACCGTTGCGTGTCCATCCGGAGAATCCAAGATATTTCACGGATGGCTCGGGTAGGGCAGTGTTTCTGACAGCCTCGCTGTCATACTGAGCGAAGCTAAGAATCTCATCATTCACAGGCCAGTTCCTTCGGCTCCACCTCAGGATGACACTCCATGTCAATTCGGTAACTACCTGTCGCGTCTTGGCTCCGCCACCCGCTGCGACTTGATGCGTTAAGTTGCATCGCGGCGAGAGCGAGCCACGGCGAGCGGCACAGAACGGCATGGCCGGCCAACTCTACGCGCCTATCTCTTCCGCGAAGATTTCTCCTGCCGGGCTATGGCGGGCTCCGCCCCGACGAGTCCGCAAAGAGCCTCTCTGCTCGAAATTCGGGACTCGTGCTACGTAGCGACTTCGCAGAGTAGTATTTGCATCTTTTTGGTTGTGGATTTTTATTTTGACGCTGCCGTCGGTTGTGGTTATTTTATTACCCGAAAGCAAAGCATGGTTTTTTCGTGAATCGGCTAAAAAAGGAGAATGATATGGCGATATTCAAAGCAAAGACCATTATGACAACTAATGTAGCCTCTGTTAAAAGGCAGACCCCGATATATGAAGCTATAAGAATCCTGGTTGAAAAGAATGTTACCGGCCTGCCCGTCGTTAATGATGATATGACCTTAGCGGGTATTATTTCGGAAAAAGACGTACTGAAGTTGTTGTATGATGTCGATGATAAGCCGGGCAAAGTTGAGGACTTTATGACAAAAGGCATCGTCAGCTTTAATCAGGAAGACAGTTTGATTGATATTACTGAGTGTCTTATCAAAAACCATTTTCGAAGGGTCACAATAACCTCGGAAGGAAAACTGGCGGGTATCATCAGCAGAAAGGACATCATCAAATTTATCTTAAAGCTAAGACGCAAAGATCAAGCTGCGGACTGAAAAATTAATAGGGGAACACTGTGTTCGAGATAAAAAATGTTATGATAACTGATTTAATCACCGTCAAAAGGCAGACCCCGGTATATGAAGCGATAAGAACAATGGCGGAAAGGAATATTACCGGCCTGCCCGTCGTTAATGATGATATGACCCTGGCGGGTATTATCTCGGAAAAAGATGTAATGAAGTTGCTATATGACATCGAAAATAAGCCGGGCAAAGTTGGGGACTTTATGACGGAAAACCCTTTCAGCTTTGACCAGGAGGACAGTTTGATTGATATTGCCGAGTGTTTTATAAAAAACAATTTTCGAAGAGTCCCAATAACCTCAGAAGGAAAACTTGTAGGCATTGTCAGCAGAAAAGACATCATCAAATATATCTTAGAGCTAAGACACAAAGTTAAAGCCGGGAGTTGAAAAATATCTCTTTGCACCATTGCCGAAATAAGTTTAGATAATTGCCCCTGCAATTTTCAATCACGTCATACTGCTGACAAATTCATCCGTAAAAGACATAGAGGATATCTAAAATGTGGTATGCTATTTACATTACCAGCATTGTAGTCATAGGACTGTTAGCTTTTTTGATAGGGAAAAAATTGTCCGCGACGCCCAGGACCGAATCAAAAACAACTACGTTTCTGATTAAATCCATCCAGGCGATAGCGGAATTGGCGGTTCTGGAATATATAACCGAAGGTGTTACGGAGATAAAAGAAAAGAAGACCAGCCTTATTACCGTTCGCTGGAAAAGAGGCTTATTGAGATATACGGCTAAGCTGAAAGTTGGTTTTGAGCTGGACCAAATGGATTACACTATCAATGATTCACAAAAGGTGATTCAAATCGCGCTGCCGAACCCAAGAGTCTTAAGCTGTGAAATCTACAACAGAAAGTTTTACAAACTACCTTTGGAAAAAGCGGAGAATGTCCCCTGGAAGTACGACATAGTAGAAGATTTCAGCTCCGATGAAGTACTCGCCCTTGACAATGAGGCCAGAAATAATGCCCTTAAAAATGTGAATGAATTTTACGTTCTGGACTTGCTTCGGGACAAAACCAGACTTACCTTCAAGAAGATTTTTTCTCTTTCTTATCCCGAATACACCACGGATATATCTATTATGGATGAGCCGGCTTCTCAAACCACTGCCGAACTTCCCGGAGAAACAGCTTCCGAAGACCAGGTTTCCAACTCCAATAAACAATAAAATACAGATGGCAAAGCTTTTGATAGAGTAAGCACTTCGCTGAGTAAGAAGAAACGCCGCTTTGCAGGATATTCTTTTTTTATTTTTTTTATTTTTCATTTTGAGTTTTGGTTCAACTGCAAAAAAGTTGGTGGGCTGACAAGAAATAAACCCTGCAAATCTTTTGGATTTAACGCTTTAAGGCAACAGCATGAATGGGTATAATGCCAC
>CAYQKF010000136.1:181-13569 GCA_964417935.1 uncultured Pirellulales bacterium | reverse complement strand
TCTATTTTCACCTTTACTTGACTCTGCCAAATTCACTCATTTTGCAGGTGTCTTATATGTCTGAGGTTTCCCATTTAGAACGCTTAAGACACCGTTAAATCACTCCATTTAGCCATTGTACTATATTTGCATTCTGAACTCAAACTGACTAATGGTCATTTCGAGCGAAGCGCAGCGGAGTCGAGAAATCTATTTGACTAATTGTCACCCTGAGCCCTTCGCTGCGCTCAGAGCCTGCCCTAAACGCAGTGAAGGGATAAACTTCGCGAAGCATCTCATCCAGCCAACGAAAAGGATCGGAGATTATTCACGAAGCCTCCGATTTTTTGTCATGCTGAACAAAAAAAGCCTTTAGCCCTTAATTAGCCGAAGCCCTGAGCGAAGCCGAAGGGGAAGCATCTCATCCGGCCAACGAAAAGGATTAGAGATTCTTCGGCTGCGCCTCAGAATGACAAAGGTCTTTATATTCATTTTGTTAGAGGTCCTAAGTATAAATCCAAATACAAGCCACGAGTCATTTGAGGACTACTTTACCGGTTCCGGTAGTGATCCTGCCTATCTCATAGACCTGCTCACCGTATCTTGTCAGTTTTTTAGTTATTGAATTAGCGAAGTCTTCAGCTACTATCAGCACAAACCCTATCCCCATATTAAAGACTCTGAACATTTCCTCTTCTTCGACCGGTCCCGCCTTCTGCAAGAACGTAAATATCTTATGTTTCGGCCAGCTCGATTTTTTTATAGTCGCATCGCAGTCTTTTGGCAGCACTCGTGGTATATTTCCCACCAGACCGCCACCCGTAATATGTGCCATTCCGTGCACGATTCGTTTGACCTTGTATTGCGACAGCAATTTTATTATCGGCCGAACATAAATTCGTGTCGGCTCCAGCAGCACATCGCCCAGTGCAGCGCCGTCGAGTTCATCCGGGACATCAGTTATTTTGAGCTTTGCTTTTTTAAAACAAATATTGCGAACCAGCGTATAGCCGTTACTGTGAAGTCCGCTTGAAGCAAGACCCAGAATCACATCACCTTTTCTTATTATGTGGCCTGCAATTATTTTCTTCCGCTCGACAACCCCAACCGCGAACCCGGCCATATCGAAATCGCCCGCCGAATAGGTGTCCGGCATTTCTGCGGTCTCCCCTCCGATTAGTGCGCAGTTGGCTTCTCGGCAGCCGGTCGCAACACCTTTTACGAGGTCGGTTATCACTTTCGGCTCCAGCTTGTGAACCGCCAGATAGTCGAGAAAGAACAATGGCTCGGCGCCCTGCACGAGCATATCATTAACGTTCATCGCAACCAGGTCGATACCTACGGTATCGAACTTCTTTATTTTGCCGGTTAACTGGACCTTGCTGCCCACGCCATCTGTGCAGGCCACAAGGACAGGATTCTTGTAATTTCTCTTGAACAGTCGCTCGTCGTAGTCGAGCCGAAACATCCCAGCAAAGGCGTTTCGCGATTGGATAACCCGCGGCCCGAATGTGCTGGCAACAGCCGAGGAAATTTCACGAACCATCTCCTCCCCGGCATCAATACTCACGCCCGACTGTTCATAGCTGATGTATTTACTCATTTTCTTTGGCCCGTAGCTGAATGGCGGTTACTGTTCGTCCTCGAACATTTGCAGTTGATAGTGTTCATGAACAAATTTGTTGACCGCGATATCTACCGGTATTTTATATTCCCCGCTCCAGCATGCGGTACAGTAGTGGTCTTCCGGTAATGTTGCGCACTGAAGCATTCCTTCCAGCGACATATAGCCGACACTGTCAACTTCAAGAAATTCTTCGATTTGTTCAAGGTTGCGATTATTTGCCAGCAGCTCTTCTTTGGTCGGAAAATCAACGCCGTAAAAACACGGAAACCTGATCGGAGGACAGCTCACTCGCATGTGAATTTGTTTTGCACCGGCCTGGCGCAACGCCCTTATCTTGCCTCTTGTCGTTGTGCCGCGAACGATCGAGTCGTCCACTATCACAATGCGTTTTCCGTCCACTACTTCTTTTACCACCGCTAATTTGAGTTTAACCTCTAATTCCCTTAATCTCTGCTCTGGCGAGATAAACGTTCTGCCGATGTAATGGCTCCTGACCAATCCCATATCGAAAGGTATTTTGCTCTGCTCGGCGTACCCTACCGCCGCCGATGTCCCTGAGTCCGGCACCGGTATTACAACATCCGCTTCGACAGGGTGTTCTTTCGCCAGTCGTCTTCCGAGTTTTTTTCTGAACTCGTGCACATTTTCACCGAAAAAGGTGCTGTTTTGCTTGGCGAAGTAGATATGCTCAAAAATACAGTGAGCCAGCGTAACAGTGCCCGGCGTAACGAAAAATCTGCTGTGCAGCCCGTCTTTATCCAGCCGAACGATTTCTCCAGGCTCAACTTCCCGTACGAACTTTGCGTCGATGGCATCGAAAGCGCACGTCTCACTGGCAACTAAATAAACGCCTTTTTCAGTTTGGCCTATGCACAAAGGCCTGATGCCATAAGGGTCACGGGCAGCTTCAATGCGGTCGGCAAATAAAAACAGCAGACTATATGCCCCCTGAAGATGATTCAGTACATGTGCCAATTGGTCAGGATTGCTCACGTGTGTTGGTTTAGCAAGCAAATGAGTAATTACCTCAGTATCACTTGTAGAGTTAAAGATACTGCCGTATGCCTCATATTCGTCCCGCAGAAGTGTTGCGTTTATAAGATTGCCGTTATGCGCCACGGCAACCTGACCGCGAGAGTACTCAGCCAAAAGCGGCTGGCTGTTTACAGCACTGCTGGCGCCTGACGTCGAATACCGAACGTGGCCTATCGCTATCGGATTAGACAATTTCCTTAAAATGCCACTGCTGGCACGGAAAACCCTCCTGACCATACCCATACCTGTATAGCACTGGATTATTTCGCCGTTACTGGAGGCAATCCCCGCAGACTCCTGGCCGCGATGCTGAAGACTGTGTAAGCCGAAGTAGGTTTTATTAACCGCTTCGGCGTCACCAAAAATGCCAAAAAGACCACAGTTTTCTTTTTTTTCTAAAGCCATAAACGAATTGTCAATTGTCAACTGCTAATTGTCAATTGAAAACCGCCAAATGAATTGTTTTTTCTGACTCGCTCGGCTAAAAATTTCCGCTTTTCGTGCAGTATCACTCACTATAAAATTTCTAATTGGCTTCGGGATGCATAAATTCAGGTATTCGGCGAACCTTGCCCTCGGCATTGACGCAGGCCAGCACACTCGAACCCTCAGCTAAGATTACACCATCACAGCAGCGCGTAAGTTTATAGCTATGCTCAACCTTACTGGCAGTAACCGCTGAGCAATGCGTTTCTAATTGCAGCTTCTCATCATACATTGCGGGCCGGCGGTATTTTATAAACAACTCGGCTACGACAAAGAACACTCCTGATTGTTCGAGGTCTGTGTATGCCAACCCGTTAGCCCGCAAAAGTTCCGTGCGACCCATTTCAAACCAAACCGGATAGACGCTGTGGTGAACCACTCCGGCTTTGTCTGTTTCGGCGTATCGCGGCACAACAGTTATTGTATGGCTTTGAATAGTCATTCGTTTGGGAAAACTCATTTCACACCTATCCAGTGTTTTTCTATCTCTTCCAGCGTTTTACCCTTGGTCTCCGGCACGAACCGCCAGACAAAAGTAACCAGAACAACGCAGAAAATCCCATAAAGCCAGAACGGGAAAGCGTGATGAAATTTCTCGAGCAGCCAGTTATTTTCCTCCATCATAGGAAACGTTTGAGAAACAACGTAGTTTGCCGCCCACAGACACACCGTGGTAATTGCCATTGCTCGGCCGCGAATTCGGGTCGGGAAAATCTCCGAAAGAATCACCCAGGTTACCGGCCCCACCGAAAGGGCAAAGCAGGCGATATAACCAAGGATGAATAACAGGACCCACAGTTCCGTTTTTTGGCAGTATGCCGCCAGGCCCATCGCAAGCAGTGAAAGCCCCATCCCCACCGACCCTATCATCATTAAGGGCTTTCGCCCCAACCTATCCACCATCCAGATTGCAATAATAGTAAAGGTCAGGTTTACCGTGCCTACCACTACTGTTTGAAGAAGAGCGGCATTGGTATCGGAACCCATCTTTTTGAAAATTTCGGTCCCGAAATAAAGGAAAACGTTGATACCCGTAACCTGCTGCAAAACAGCTAATACGATACCGATAACCAACACAATCTTCATACCTGGCTGAAACAACTGTCTCAGCGACCCGCTCTCGTGGGCGAGCGCATCCTTGATTTCCGACAACTCAGTCTTTGCATATCCAGCCCCATCAACACGACTAAGAATTTCCAGCGCCTCGTTACTGCGGTTCTGCTTGGTCAGCCAACGAGGACTCTCCGGCACGAAAAACAGCAGCACTAATAACAACAACGCCGGCAGGGCCTCCGAGCCGAACATCCACCGCCAGCCGAATTGCTCATTCCACACCTGGTCGCCTTGCAAAGCGATAAAATAATTCACAAAATAGACAACCAGAAAACCGCTTACAATCGCAAACTGATTGACCGAGACCATCCGCCCGCGAATCCTCGCAGGACTTATCTCCGCGATATACATCGGCGAGGACATCGACGCTGCCCCCACACCCAAACCGCCGATTATCCGGTAAATAATAAAAATGGTAATATTTTTCGGAAGGGCCGTTCCAACCGCCGAGATTAAGAACAAAATCGCGGAAAGAATAAGCACCTTTTTCCGACCCAGCCAGTCGCTGAGCACCCCCGCAATGGCCGCCCCGATGGCACATCCAACCAGCGCACAGCCTGTCGCCCAGCCGGCCCAATTCGCATCAAGGTTAAAGTGTGCTTTAAGAGGTCCTATCGCCCCGTTAATTACCCCTGTATCATAGCCGAACAAAAGCCCACCCAAAGCAGCCACCATACATACGAGCATTACATACACAATGCTGCCTTTTTCTTCATTTACAAGCGTGCCGTTCATAATATTACTTTTTAACAACTAATAAAGTTTTGCAAAAGTCTTGTAACAATTGTCATTCTGAACGAAACGAGTCTTTAGCCCTGAGCGCAGCCGAAGGGGAAGAATCTCTTCCTACACAAATGCACAATATTCTCGTTCGCAGGCCAGATGCTTCGTTTCACTCAGCATGACAACTCTAAACCGTTCAATTAAATAAAGTATCCGATTTGATTATTCTCCACAATTCTCCAGAGCATATTTTAAGGCCCAGTCGATAAACGTTGCATGGTTATTATTTTTGTACGTCCCATCCGGATTTTTGCATCTTGCCTGGGCATCTTTTATCTGCCGGACAATTGGGCGGGCTTTATTCCCAATATTCTGTATCTCGCGAGCGGCGTACAGAACTGTTTCTTCTCGCTCATCTTCCAGGCCTTCAGCTAACACCGGCAAGGCATCCTCACACAGACCCAGCTTGCACAATGCCCCGGCTGCCGCAAACCGCACGTTCGGGCTTGAATCTTCCAGCAATTCGGTCAGTGCCTCGACGGCAGGTGATGCCTCGGAACCGAGAACACTTAAAGCAACGACGGCCCAATATCGAACCGCACTGTCCGAATCACTTAACAGCCTGATTAGCTTCGGAGTATTATTTGGTCCTCTCCCAACCAAATTGGCCGCAGCGAAAATACGCTGCTGAGGATATTTACTAATTTGTCGCACCATCTCATACGGTGTCGAACCTTCAGCACGGATATGCATTTCAGCCTCCGACAGTAGCCCTGTATCACGCGTCTCGACCATCCACTGAAGGTGCACTTTGCGCAGTCTCCAAAGAATCCTTCGAAGTGAAGCCGAATCTGCCAGGTTATTTACCTCATGTGGGTCAGCTAATGTATCATAAAGCTCCTCAATCGGCTTGGTAGGTGCCCAGAGTAATTTTTGTACACTTGACAGCTTTTCTTCTGCGACTGCTCTGCGCAGCTCCTTCATAATCTCGGCCCTGTCCGGATATTCGCTTGGCTGTATATACGGCAAATGCGGCATATAATTGCGAATATACTTGTAGCGCTTATCACGCACGCAGCGCGACATCTCAAAGGCCTCGTCAACCCGGCTGGCCGCCCCAAAGACATATTCCCGCGGCGGCCCCGCCCAGGCGCCAAGAAACGCCCGGCCCTGCATATAACCCGGTATCGACAATCCAGCTAAGCTCAAAACCGTAGGTGCAAAATCAACAAAACTAACCAATCGGTCAGTTCTCCTGCCTGCTTTAAGTGGAGAAAGGTGCCGATACCGTTCAGGAAAACGAATGATTAACGGAACATGAAGGCCGGAATCGTAAAGTGTTCTCTTAAATCGAGGAATACCCAGACCGTGGTCTGAAAAAAAGAACACTATTGTATTATCCGCCAAACCGTCTGCTTCAAGCTGGCCGAGCAAATCGCCGACCTGCTTGTCCATAAAAGTAATCAGGTTGTAGTAACGGACCCAGATCTTCCGTACAAACGGAGTATCCGGATAGTACGGCGGAAGAGGAATTTGTTTATCATCATGACGTTCTTCGGGTTTAAGCTTCGAGGTGTACTTATCAAAGAACTCCTCGTCGGAACCGTTAATCTGCCCCTGGTGTGTAGAGGTGAAATTGAACACACTAAAAAACGGCTGACCGGATTTACGCTTGCGCCAATGGGCCGTTTGGCTCGACTCATCCCAGACATTTACATCGGTGAAGTTATAATCCTTTTTGTAATTGTTGGAACAGTAGTACCCGGCTGACCGCAGATATTCCGGAAAACACTTGATTTGTTTCGGCAGTTTTATGTCGGAGCGCAGATGTTGTGTGCCCATCGAAGTAGCATACACCCCTGTTACCAAACATGAACGCGACGGCGCACATACCGGAGCGGTCGCAAATGCCTTTGTATATAGCACGCCTTCTTTGGCTAACTTATCTATGTTTAGCGTTATCGCGTAACTGTCACCATAACAGCCTAAGTAAGGACTGATGTCCTCGCACGTAATCCAGAGGATATTGGGTTTGTCGTCGAATGCTCTACCTGCCGATTGTCTTACAGCAGTAGCGCACCCTGAAACAGTAAAGCCCGATGCGCATAATCCCATTGCTTTAAGAAAATCGCGACGTGTGCTCTCGTTCGTGTCCATTTTTAGTTCTCCAAAGGCCGGTAATAAATTCAAAACTATTTGCCCGCAGGCACCACCTTGAAGTCTCGCAGACTTCGCACTACTGCACCATCTGCTGCAACCAATTCTGCTATGAGTTGATACTCTCCGCCCTGTTTCGGAAACTCCTGTTCAAACGTCAACATCTCCCTTGCGAAAGGACTAACGGCGCAATCTTTGGACTGCTCGGAAATGGTTTTGCTGCCACGCACAATGCGCAGCCGAACGATTCCTTTCCAGTCATAGCCAAGGTCATTTATCACAAAGACCTTGAACCGGCGTTCTACCCCGCTGACGAGCTCCTCATCCCAGAAATCAATCATCAATCCCACCGGCGAAAAGGCATCTCGCACATACTGCTCGAAATAAGGCTCGAAGGTGAGTCTCTCCAGGTCGATGAAATGGTCGCTTGTTGCACCACCTTGGGGCCTGGGCTTATCACCAGCTCGCGAATACCCCAATCCGCAGAAATGAAGCACACCGGCACATTCACGATGACACCGCCAAAATTCGGTAAGGGCAGCTAAGTAACGTGCATAGAGCAAACGCCGCTGAGCGACGGTTGAATTTGGCCCGAGCAAATTGTCATACACCTTATCTGTTAAGCATGTTGTCGTACCATCACGATTAAGCCACAACCACGCATACTCATTGATTATAATTGGAAGCTTATAATCTTTCTGGGCATCTCGCAAACGGGGTCTGCCGGAGGTATTGGCCAAATCTGACAAATGAAAATCTCCTCTACCCCATTGAATCTTGCTAAACAGATACGGATGGGATTCAAGGTAGTCGGCGTCACTCTCAGGTACCGCCCAGCCATTATCCCACGGACGATTGGACAAATCCAGATGACGTACAGCCTGCAGAGCCTTACCGGTCTCATTGGTAATGCTCTCGTTCTGGGCGTCCCATATCACAACGCATGGATGGTTCCATCGTTCCTGCATCCACTCGGTATATTCCGGAATGATTTTTTCGCTTATGGGATTTTCCGGTGCTTTACTGAGCAGCCAGATGGGAAACTCATCCTGAATCAAAAAGCCCTCTTCATCCGCAATTTCATACCAAAGCTCCGGCGGAAAACCGATACAGTAGCGAATCGAATTCCAGTGCATACTTTTGAATTTCCGATGAAGTCGGCGAACCCATTCTTTTCGCCAGGGCTTGTCACCCCGCTCGGCATCCTCAAAAAATCGATACGCGCAGACATTAGTCCCCCGCATAAAATAGGGCTTGCCGTTCAGAACAGCCCGACCACTTTCCTTATCAAAACGAAACGACCGCATTCCGAATCGGGTCTTTACAGTATCAGTGCCGATATCCAACTCCACCTCATACAGGAACGGCTCCTCCGGCGACCAGAGTTTGCAGTCACGCATAGGTAGAATCGTACTGAAAGGAAATACCGGGTCGTCTCCGACTTTTCCCATTCTGATCCGGTCGGAAACAAAACTTCTTCCGCTTTTGTATTCTCGTATCCTACAGATGATGTCAACCTCATCTTTAAGAGTTGGGTTTTGGATTAGCGATTCGATGCGAACCGAATTATCTTCAACCTGCGGAACGACCTGGACATTAGAAATATAAGGCGCACCGGTTAGAATCAGCTCCACCGAATCGTATATACCGGGGATATATAGATATTTCTCGAAGTCCCAGCCGCCCGGCATACCCTCCGGCAAACATTCACGGTCGGCACCAACCCGTATAATTAATTCATTTTGCTTACCTGAACCTTTAAGTAATCTCTTTACGTCCAGCAGAGCAGGCGTAAAGCACGGCAGATGCTCACCCACCAGTTTGCCGTTGAGAAACACTTTCGTACCATACTTTGCCTTATGGATTTTCAAAATCGCAACGGCCGGTATCTGTCCTTCGACAGTGAATTTTCGCCGATGCCAGAACGTCTGTCGCTTCTCGCTTTTTTTACCGACCTCTTCAAAAGCGGGCTTCGCCATATCAACAAGTCCCGGCACCGGCACCTTGCGCTCGAAACTTTTAGGAACCGAATCCTTACCACCTTCAGCGATTTCCCATCTCCCATCCAGGTTGATTATCCGCCTTGGGCCGGTATTCTCTACACAAAATGCTGTATAGCTGCCAAAGAACAAACTCATTGTGATTAACGACAATATTATGCTTGCTCGGTACGATTGTTTTCTACTTTTCATAACTTTTTTCTTCATTCTCAATTCTTAATTCTAACTTTTTATTTTTCTGCCCAATGCCTCAAACATCGCTAATACGTTTTCGACCGGCGTATTACACTGAATATTGTGGACTGTGCTGAATACAAAACCTTTCTTTGAGTTGAATATCTGCACCCGTTCGGTAACCTGCTGGCGTATCTCTTCGGGCCGACCAAACGGCAAGGTCTCTTGCGTATCCACACCCCCGCCCCAGAAAACTATCCTGCCGCCGTATTTATCAACTAAATATTGTGGGTCCATACCCTTGGCTGAGGTCTGAATGGGATTTAGAATATCAAAGCCGGCCTCGATAAATCCCTCAATCAAAGGCTCACAGCCTCCACAGCAGTGTTTCATCGTCTTCCATTCGGTGTGGGTGTGAATCCAGTCGTTAAGCTCCCTGCTGAATGGCAGATAAAGTTCCCTGTATGTCTCAGGGCCGCAGAACAATGTATTTTGTGCCGCCAGGTCTGTCCCGTCCACAAACACGATGTGTACTTTGTTGCCCACGGCCTGGTAAAGACTCTCAAAATTATTAATAGCGATTTCCACCTGGCTTGAAAAGACCTCTTTAATATATTCTCTTCGCGTCACCGTGCTAATATACCATTCTTCGATGTCACGAATTCCTCTCGGGTTCTTTAGGCCCGGTGCCGGGACGTGCGCTATGTCACCAAGGCCGGAACCAGGCAGACCCATAGCAATCGCAAGGTCGGTATTTTCAAATAAGTCGTTTGCCTGTTGCTCGTAGAATTTCAGGTCTTCATCATTTAATAGTGCAAATTCTTCGAGGTTATCCTCCGGATTTAATTTAGCTTCGACTATGGGCTCTTGGCGAACAATCGCGTCAAAGTAGAATCCGCCCTTTGGCATCCGGGCTGAAGCTGGTACTGATTTGTCACCTTGCGGATACTGCAAAATATCTCCATTGGTTTCCGGCTCCGTATTGAATTTGCCCGGCACCAGCACATCCATGCCATCGAAGGTTCTCCATGATTTCCAGTTAGTATTCGCAAAGCCAAAGTGATTTTTTGGTGCCAGCAGGCCCACCGTGTCAATCCCCAACATATCCCGCAAATCAGCCGCAACTTCGCCGAGCATCTGATATGGATCAACAACTTTCACCCCCGCTGCTTCGTTTTGCGAAGCAAACGGCGGGGGCTTATCCAGACCAAGTGCCTGACGCAGATTCGCGACCACACTAACCTGGGCCCCACTGGTCACTGTCCCGCCTAAATCCACAGGAACACGATCCACAGGTTCGTAATTGAGCGCCTTGAGAACCCGTTCTCTGCTGGTCACCACTGCCTTGTTATCAGAATTATTGTCCATAAAAAATCTCCCATACCAGTTATCAAAGGGTTCTGCAAAATTGAAGGGCAGGCATATATTATTTAAGAAAATCTTGTTTTTAGATTTTCTTAGATAATCACATAACTATTGAAGCAACAAGAAGTTACTGTTTGAAAAGAGAAAATTAAAAGAACAATTTTTTCTTTTCAAAGTATGCCTGACCTTCAATTTTGCAAAACTCATTATTATCTACCGACAATTTTCTGCCGATATTCTATCACTCTATTGGCGTTATTACAAAGAATTCATTCTTCGTAGCCCCCGCCGTTTGCTTCGATTTCGGCGAGTTCAGCCGAGCCGCAAAACAAAGCAGCGGGGGCGAAGAACGAATTAGCCATATAAGCTAACATTAACAGTTGAAATTTGGAAATACCTTGACACATTCGCTTTTTTGCGAAATAATGGTAATATGTGCCCTTAGTGAAGGGTTTTTTTATGTTTTAAAGCCGTGAAAGGACAAAATTATGAGTAGTTTCGTTTTTAGCCGAAGAGTTTTAGTCTGTGTTGTTGTATTCTTTGCTGCTTTTGGTTTAAGCTGTAAGCCTAAGTCCACTGAGCAGGCCGATGTCGACAAACCTCAACCTACCCCCGCCAAAATCGAAGCCGAAGCCAAAGCCGACGTCAATTTAGTCGAACCCCAAACCCCCGAAGAACCCACTGACGGCGTTGCTGTAACCGTCAACGGTGTCGATATTACCGAGGCCGAACTACAAGAACTCCTCAAGCCGCAGCTTGAGAGAATGGCCCAACAGGGCAAACAACTGCCGCCCGCCTTTGCTCAGACATTAGAAAAACAGCTCAGACAGCAGGTCCTCGATAGAATAATTGTCGGACGGCTGCTGGACGAAAAGGTAAAAGAAGCCAACATAGTAATTACCGAACAAGAAGTGATTAACCAGATCATAAAAATAGCTGCCGCCCAGAGACCACCAATGACATTAGAAGAGTTAAAAAAGAAAACAGCCGAATACGGCCAAAACTTCGACGAAATAAAACAGCAAATACGAAAGGGAATGACATATCAGAAAATTGTGGAATCTCAACGGGCCGGCAAGATAAATATTACAGAAGAAGACGCCAAAAAGTACTACGATGAAAACCCAACGCAGTTTGAAGTACAAGAACAAGTCAGAGCAAGTCATATTCTCATAAAACCTGATACCACTGACTCTGACGCCGACCCGAACCAGGCCAAAGCCGAAGCCAAAGCAAAGATTCAGGGCCTGCTTGAACAAATCAAGGACGGAGCCGACTTTGCCGAATTAGCCAAAGCCAATTCAGACTGCCCTTCAGCGGCACAAGGCGGTGATTTGAACTTCTTCTCCAGAGGCAACATGGTACCGCCTTTTGAAAAAGCCGCATTCGAATTGGAAGTTGGAAAGGTCAGCGATATTGTTGAGACCCAATTCGGGTATCATATAATAAAAGTGACCGACCACAAAGACGCCAGCACCACTTCGTATGAGCAGGCCAGAGACAATATAATAAAACGGCTGACGCAACAAAAACAGTCTGAATTAGATAACAAGTACATCGAATCGCTCAAGGCCGCGGCAAACATAGTTTACCCGCCCGGCAAAGAACCGGCGCCGCCGGCACCGGCACCTGTTCCCCGGTAGCCCTTCGTTCGAATCAGCACTTTACTATTTTAAAAGTGTAGCCGGGTCAAGATTGGCTGATTCTATGTCCTTAAAGTATTTTACTGTGCCGACTTTCAGCTCATCTGTGGCCTCTTCATCGCAGACGATAATGCCTTTCGGGTGCATTTGCAGGGCGCTGATTGTCCAAATATGATCTACGCCACCTTCAATAGCGTGCTGCAATGCACGGGCTTTATTATGACCGTTAACAATAATCAGCACCTCCTCGGCATCCATAACAGTCCCTACGCCCACTGTCAGAGCGGTTTTGGGTACTTTGTTAACGTCATTATCGAAGAATCGCGAATTAGCCACGATGGTATCGTAAGTCAGTGTCTTAATGCGTGTCCTTGACGACAATGACGAAGCCGGTTCGTTAAATGCTATATGGCCGTCAGGACCTATGCCGCCGAGAAAGAGCTTAACGCCCCCCGCCTTTTTTATTTTTTCCTCATAGCTCGCACATTCGGCTTCGAGGTCCGGCGCATTGCCGTCGAGAATGTTGATATTTTCTTTTTGAATATCTATATGGCTGAAAAAGTTGTTCCACATAAATGAATGATAGCTTTCAGGATGCTCCTCAGGCAGGTTCACATATTCATCCATATTAAAGGTAACAACATCTTTGAAGGAAACCACGCCCTTTTTATTGAGTGTTATCAGCTCCTCATATATTCCCAGCGGCGAAGAGCCTGTGGGAAGACCTAACACAAAAGGTCCAGCCTTCGCAGCCGCTTCGGCGGAGTAGGCTTTGGTCTCGCTCGGCTTATCCCGATAAAATCGGGATATGCTCTTAGCCACGTAATTAGCAGTCCACTTGGCCGCCGATTCATAATCCGGTTCAATTATTACTCTCATAAATTTGTCCTCATCTAAATATAGTACCCTGTCATTATTATTTAACCCTGGGTTCGCCTGTTAGAAGCGAATGTATCCATTTTACCCAGGCTCTGCTGTTGCAAGCCCACCTTTGACCCGCCTACGGCACAAAGCAATCTACTCATTAAATACTATTCACTACTATTCTGTCATGGATGATTTGAGGGGTTGTCGTTCCGAGCGCGG
>CAYQKF010000136.1:0-81 GCA_964417935.1 uncultured Pirellulales bacterium | reverse complement strand
CACACACCACCGTCATTCCGAGCGCAGCACACACCACCGTCATTCCGAGCGCAGCACACACCACCGTCATTCCGAGCGCAG
>CAYQKF010000135.1:0-13637 GCA_964417935.1 uncultured Pirellulales bacterium | reverse complement strand
GGACGCACTATTGCATTCAACGGTAACTACGACGGGAATAACGATATCTACACGGTAGCCGCCGAAGGAGGAATCCCGCAGCGGGTAACTTATCATTCCAGTGGTGAGCGTCTGTGCGACTGGTCTTTCGACAACCGGCTCCTGTTCGCTATGAACGGACTGGGTGGACTGGGACGGCAGATGCAATTATTCACCGTGCAGAAAGCCGGCGGTCTGCCGAATCGATTACCGGTGCCTTACGGCGGGTACGGGACCATTTCGGGTGATGGCCAATGGCTCGCCTACACGCCTCGCAATCGCGACTTCAGGACCTGGAAGCGTTACCGCGGAGGCTGGGCCTCGGACATCTGGCTTTTCCACCTGGACAACCATACTTCAAAAAAGGTCACTGATTGGGAAGGCACCGATACCATTCCCATGTGGCAAGGCAGGAAGATATATTACCTTTCGGATGCCGGAGGGCATCATCGTCTTAACATTTGGTGCTATGACCTGGAGACGAAAGAAAGGAAGCAGATTACTCACTTCAAGGATTACGACGTGAAATGGCCTTCAAATGGTCCCGGCCCAAATGGCGAAGGCGAGATAATCTTTGAATACAATGCCAGACTTTACCTGCTGAATTTGGCCAGTGAGCAAGCTACCCCAGTCAATATTTCTGTTCCCGGCGCTCGTCCGAAGCTGCGTCCGATTCGCAAGGACGTGAGCGGGCGACTTTCAGACTGGTATCCCTCTCCTAAGGCCAAACGTGTTCTGGTGGAGACTCGTGGTGATGTCTGGACTTTACCGGCCAAGCACGGCACCCCTCGAAACCTTACTCGAACGAGCGGTATCGCAGAACGCGGGCCTTCCTGGAGTCCGGATGGAAAATGGCTCACCTACTTTTCAGATGAATCCGGTGAAAACGAACTTGTTATTCGAACAGCAGATGGAAAAGATAAACCGGAAACCATTACGTCTATGGGACCGGGCTATCGCTATCAACCTGTCTGGTCACCGGATTCCAAATGGATGGTATTGACCGACCATGAAAGCAAGTTTTACGTCTTCAATGTCGAGCAGCGCAAAGTCCGTTATTTCGACCGTGAAAACATCAGTGGGTGGCGTTGGGGAGCTCCCAGGCAGTTTCGTTGGTCGTCAGACTCACAATGGCTGACCTACACCAAGCCCAACATGGATAACATGAATATTGCCATGCTCTACAACGTTCCCAAAGATGAACTTCACCAAATAACTAAAGGTATGTTCGTCGATTATCTTCCTACGTTTGATCGCAAAGGAAACTTTTTATACTTCTTCAGTGAACGAGAAATCTCACGACCCAAAAATGCTGATGCCGGTCTAACTTTTATTTATGAGGACACAGCCGTATTGCATGCGGTTCCCTTGCGAAAGGATATCTCGAATCCCTTCAAAGCCAAGAGCGACGAAGAAGAGGTAGAGAAAGACAAGAAGGACGAAAAGGACGAGAAGGAAGACGAAGACAAGAAAAACAAAGATAAAGACGATAAAGGTGATGAGGAGCCTGAGAGTAAAGACCCCAACGATGTGGACAGTGAGGAATCCGAAAAAAAAGACAAGGACAAGGACTCATCCGAGAGCGCAGAAAAGGATGATAAGAAGGCAGATGACAAAAAGGATAAAGATAAGGAAAAAATCAAACCAGTCGAAATTGAACTGGAAAATATGGAAGCGCGTTCCTACCGCCTGCCTATTAAGCGCGGACGGTTTTCATACCTTGCGGTCAACGATAAAAACCATTTGATTTATCTGCGCCGCGGTGAGGAGAGCATGCTCCAGTACTTCGACCCAAATGACGAAAAGCGCGAGGAGAAAACGATTCTCAAACAGGTAACCTTCGTTCAAATGACACCAGACGGCAAAAAGCTTCTCGTGCGCAGTGGCGGCAAGACTGGTATCATCGATGCCAAGCCCAGCCAAAAGCTCGAGAACCTGGTCGTAACCAAACCGATGAACGTGGTGATTCAGCCCCGCCAGGAGTGGCGGCAGATCTTCGTTGACGCATGGCGATTTATGCGTGACTACTTCTACGACCCCCACATGCACAAGGTGGACTGGCCCGCAGTGCGCAAACAATACGAGGCTATGTTGGATGACTGTGTATCCCGCCGCGATGTCGGGTATGTCATTGCGGAGATGATTAGTGAAGTTAATGCAGGTCACACGTATTACGGCGGAGGCGATGTGGACTCCGGACCCCGGCAGTCAATCGGCTATCTCGGAGTGGACTTCGAACTCGACCAGGGATTCTACCGCATTGCCAAGATTTATGAGGGCGGCATTTGGGACACCGACGCCCGCTCTGCTCTGCATGAGCTGGACGAGAAAGAACGCGAGCAGTTTAAGTATCTGTTCAAAGTCAACGGGGTTCCGGTCGATACCTCAAAGGCGCCCTGGGCGGCATTCGAAGGCCTGGCCGGTCAAACCGTGACGCTGACCGTCGGGGCCGAACCCAACCCTGAGGAGGCAACGAATGTGGTTGTGAAGCTGCTGGGTTCCGAATACAACGTGCGTTATCGGCATTGGGTTGAGAGTAATCGTCGGCATGTCGAAAAAGAATCCGACGGCCAAGTTGGGTATATATACGTACCGGACACTGGGAACAGCGGGCAACGCGAACTCTTCCGCCAGTTCTACGGCCAGATGAACAAAGGTGCGCTAATCATTGATGAGCGTTGGAACGGGGGCGGTAATATCGCCGACCGGTTCATTGAGCTTCTAAATCGCCCTATCTACATGCACATCTTCGAGCGTTACGAAAACGACTGGCGCGTTCCTACTCTGAGCCACCAGGGTCCCAAGTGCATGTTAATCAACGGTGAGGCAGGCTCCGGCGGGGATATCTTTCCCTACCTCTTTCGCAAAGCCGGACTGGGAAAACTCATTGGCATGCGAACCTGGGGCGGCGTTATCGGTATTTCCAGAAATCCATCCCTGATTGACGGCGCTCGATTGACCGTGCCGTTCATCACCTTCTATGAAACCGATGGTACGCTCACCATGGAAGGGCATGGTGTGGATCCGGATATAGAGATTATCGATGACCCCGCGTTAATGGTCGACGGGGACGATCCGCAGCTCGATGCCGCCATACAACACATGCTGGATGAAATTAAGAGAAATCCCTATGTGCCCGCCAAACGACCGCCCTACCCGGATCGCAGCGGCATGGGCATCCTTGAGGAGCAAAAATAGCAAAATCCCACTAAGTCAATAAAGGGACAACAGATCAAAAACCAGTTTTTGTTTTGTCGTGCCAGTGCTTACTTGAGAATATCATACAGTAAATGAGTGGCAGGGCCTTTTCATGTATTCTTTTCTTCGAAGTCCGTCCCAGGCGGATTGTTTTTCATTTCGACTGCCCTGACGCCCCAGAATAACCGGAATAATAGGATGAATTCCAGATTTGTTCATGACAAGATACTTCTTCAGAGTTGCCTGCTCCATTAAATCTTCGTTATTCTTTGGCCCCATGCTTGCGCAAAAGCTCAACGATTTCCTTATGGCCTTTTTCCTCTGCCACTTCCAAAGGCGTCTGACCCTCATCGCTTGTCTCGGCATTGACGTCAGCTCCTTTGTCCAGAAGAAGCTGGGCCACTTGCCGATGGCCGGTGTAAGCCGCCGCATAAAATGGCGTCCAGCCACCGTCCGATATCTCTATGGCCATGTTTGGCTGCCTCATGCAGGGGCTTGATACCCAACCGTCCCCAGGTCTTCCTGTCCGCATTGACATCAGCGCCTTTTGAAATCAGCAGTTTCACTTATTCAACATCACCGTCAGCCGCAGCCTGTTGCAGTGCCTTAGTAGATTTTTGCTGATTCTCACTGGCAATGGGCTCACTTTTCTCGCCCGGCTTTTCGGCTCTGGCCATGGGAAGCAAAACAGCGGCAATAGTAAAGATTACAATTATGCCAAGTGCTCCGAGCTTTGAACTTTTTGGTATTGGTCGATTTAACATGTGTCTAATCCTCCACTGTAAGGCCTTTTTTGATTCCGCTACGCCAATGAGGCGCAGACCTAAGTCGGCTCTCCAAAAGGCCATCTCGCCAATGTCGATGAGGGTATTGCTGTAATCCTTAGCTTGGCCCCCAAGAGTTACGAGGACCGTCTCGTCAACGGCCTCCTCACAAACCCCTGCGAATGATTGCGTTGGCAAACCACACAAACAGATTGTAGAAATAGATAACCTGCAAGAACGTCTGGACAGAATTGACCTACAAGTCGCCCCCCTTATATGGGGGCGACAGGTTTGACATAGCCAACATATTTGTCTGCGCAGCCCAAGCTGTTTACCTATACAAATCCTATTTTATTGTCCAACAGCCACAAGTTCAACTTCATAAATCGTTTCCCCTGGCTCAATTTTTATAATCTTAGTTGTTTTTTCAGGAGCTTGTTCAGCCGTTAGCCAGAAAGGATATGCCTGCACATAATGTTTGCCTGGTCTTATGAATTTAATCTCGAAATTACCATTTTTATCAGTTCTTGTAGTCGGGTCATAGTAGCGGTTTCCAAGTTTATCGAAGGCATGAGATCGTACTTTGTGGTTTGGAACAGGATTCCCTGAACTGTCGAGAACCTTTCCTTTGACAGAAGCTGGTTTCTCAAGCTCAATGACTATATCTTTTATTATGTCACCTGGACTGGTTTTAATCGGCGGTAAGACTCCATTGGCCCATTTACGCCATTCGTTATATTCTCCATCATGAGCGAGGAGGTTGTATTCGGCTTCCTTGCTTGCCGGTACAATCATTTCAAAGCTGCCATTTTCATCAGTCGCAAAGCTGTACCTTGTGTCGCCGGTGATGGAATTTCCTGAGCCGGTCCCGGCAAGGCTTGCTGTAGCACCGGCCACGGCGTTACCGTCCGGGTCGAGGATTTTACCGGTAATCCTAACAGGCTTTTCAGTAAAGATAGTTACCGGTTCCATATCAACGATAAGATTGAAATCAAGCGTATCAAAGTTTCTCTGCCAACCAGTATCTTTATCATTGATACGATAATGGTTCCATTGGCTTACGGATTGCTCTGACCACCATCGGCCGCACTGTTTAGCTTCCACTTGAAAATCAAATTTACCCGGCAGCATATCGGCAATTTCTATCAGACCATTGGGACCGGATGTTCCATCTACACCTGGATGTTTCCAATGAGAAAGCCTGAAACCTTCAACAGGTTGACCCGTCTGTTTATCTACTACTTTGGCAAGGAAAGTCACTGAATCACTAAGTTTAAGATCAAGTTGTTTTGCCTCATTTTTAGATATGTTAACTTTTGGCAATCTGACAACGCCTTGATCGGCTTTAACTTGTATATCATAAACGTCAGCCTGAACATAAAGACGATAACTTCCGTCATCTCTACTTTTGATTTCGGTTGGTACTTCGCTGATCATAACACCTTCAGCACGTTTGGGGCCGGCGATTGCTCGTATCAAAGCATTAGGGACAGGCTTTGAATTTGAGTCTATAACCTTGCCTTCGAAGTATGTCTTATCGCCAAGAATAACCTGAGTATTTTTAAGACCAAGGGGCTGCTTAAGTATATATCTTGGCGAGTATTTATCTTTGCTGAACCTTATTTCAACGGTCTTCTGGTCTGGATCGAATCCGTTTAACTGGAAGAAGCCTTTTTTATCAGTATAAGTTTCATTTCCAGAATACCAGCTCCAGACGTCAACAAAAACACCTTCGATAGCTGTGCCCTGCTTATCAATGACAATACCAGATATTTCACTCGGGTCTGCTTTTTGGCCTTTCAAAATTTGCATATCTTCTCTGTTAGGATCAATTTGTGTAGGATCAATTTGTGGTTTAGGTGTCCGGATGACCGGCTCAGCAATTTCTATATCTGCATATTTAGAAATGTATGGTTTGAAGTCGATAGGCTGATTGATGACGATATTCCTGTGGATTTCCGTAATTGTTCCTTTTATTTTTGAAGCCATGATTTGGCTTAATCTTAAACGGTCTTTGAATTTCCGGATTGCCTCATCAGTTGCCTGGCCTCCTGTTGACTCCAAAGCTTTTTTTATGTCCTCATCTGACAATTCCGGTATTTCATGCTTACCTCCTAAAATCTGCTGTCTTTGACGGATCAAAAGAGTATCTTTTGATATCCAATACTTCATCGTCATATTTGCCATTTTGCCGGCGATAATATAACACTGGTCCCCATCTATCGCTTCTTGGCCTTCTTGCCTAACCTCATTCAATTGAGGCAGAACATTCGCCGGCTGGGCAAAAAAGAGTGACGGTATGGTATTAGCCGCACCTCCCGAAACACCGGTCGCAGAAGCTAAAGCCATTCGCCGGTCTTTAGGTGAAGTTTTTCGCTTTGCATTAAAAACAAAATGTTCTTTACCTTTTGACCAGACTGCACCTGTATTGCTGTGTTTTTCATGAACCTTCTGGTCCCATTCGATATAATAATCAGGCCGGGCCAGTTTTATGCTGAATATATGCTTGAAGGTCCGACGTTTTTTTAATGCATCCTGAAGCTCTTTACTTTCTCGTAGTTTCTTTGTTCGAGCATCAGTCATACCTGGGATAGTGTCAACATCAACGCCAGACATATCCATATCCGTAACAATCTCACCCTCAGATGAATACGAATCAAAGCCGGCGTATTTTGCCTGCACCTTTTGAATAATCTCGATTGCCGTCGGATCAGACGCTTTAACAGTAGGCCTGCCGTTTTCATCTAACTTGACAGAATTTCGAGTTTCCCTCCCAGCTTTTGCCATTGGAAGCAGAACAGCCGCAATAACAATAATCGCAATCGTGCCGAGTACTCCTATTTTAGCACTCTTCGGTATCGGTCGATTTAACATGTGTTTAATCCTCCACTGTAAAGCTTTTTTTGATTCCGCCACGCCAATGAGGCGCAGACCTAAGTCGGCTCTCCAAAACACCATCTCGCCGATGTCGATGAGGGTATTGCTGTAGTTCTTAGCCTGGCCCCCAAGAACCACGAGGACCGTCTCGTCCACCGCTTCCTCACAAATCCTGCGAATGATAGAGTTGGCAAACCATACGAACGGATTGTAGAAGTAGATAACCTGCAAGAATGTCTGGACGGAATTGACCCATAAGTCGCCCCTCTTTATATGGGCAAGCTCATGAATCAGAGTCGCTCTTAGTCCTTCCGGCGATAGCTTTTCAACAAGAGGAGTAGGAATCAAGACAGTTGGCCTGAAAAAACCACAGACTGCGGGACTCGGGATGGTGTCTGAGATTCTTAGCCTGATGTCCCAGCGAACACCAATTTGCCGGCGACACTGTTCCAGCAAGCCGAGCAGTTCTTTCTTTGCAGGATTGCTCACAGCAATGAGGCCTCTGACAAACTTGACACGCTGAACGAGCACAACCAGAAAGGCAAATACGCCCACAAGCCAGAGGATGAAAAGGACTGCCTGCCATGTCAAAGGGGTCAGGGCTGAATCTGCAAGCATAATCGAAGAGTCATTATCGGGGATATCCCGAGCAGGCCGGACCTGAGGCATTTCGCCAGATGGGCTCGCGCGTTCGAGCCCAGCCACATCGAATGCTCTGTCTGAGATGGAGGAGGCGGCAGGTAAATGGTCCCCAAACCAATATCCAATCCCTGTCGGCAAGGAGAGCGTAGGAGGCAGAATAAGTTTCACAAGTACAAGCAGCCATACACAATAGCGAAAGACTGCACGAACCCGCTTGCGTAACAGCAAATCAACGACAAGGAGCAAAATGACCAGCAGAGCAGATTGGACGAATACGCCAGCGGCATAATTGCAGAACACCCTGCCAACATTGTTCAAGCCTATCAGAACATTGTTAATTACGTGAGTCATTGGAAGACCTCCTGCGCTCATAAATCCACTCTGTTAATTTTTCCTTTTTTCGGTCTTGTTCACAAGTTCGCGAAGCTGAGCTGCCTCTTCTTTTGAAAGGCCTTCGTGCTCGATCAAGAACTTGAGCATAGGTGTGAGGGCTCCACCGAAAGCTCGCTTGAGCATTTTGCGGAGTTCTCCTCGTCTGGCTTCAACTTCGCTTATACAGGAATGGAAAAGCTGTAGGTTGCGAATCTTGTTAATTTCTAAAAAACCCTTTTTGACCATCCGGTCCATCGTGATTTTAACGGTGGCGTAGGCCCAATCCTTGCTCTTGGCCAAAGCCTCTTGTACAGTCCCAGCCGCGCAGGGCTCCTTTTCCCAGACTACTCCCATTATCTCCCATTCCGCCTCGGTGAGCTCTGCTGTGGCTTTCTTTCGCCTGCCCTTCTTTGTTTTCCTTGATGCGCTCATGTTTCTATCTCCTAATTTGAATTACAGCAAATATATTTGACATTAATAAAATAGTCAACAAAAAAATAGGAATTTTTTCAAAAATTTTCCAATATTCCCGTTTTTGACGGAAAAACGCATAAAAAGGGCGAAAAAAAGAAGCTGGCAAGATAAAGCAGGATGTTAACCCTTGATCGGATTGCTCCATCAGGGGGCCGGTCTTTTTCGTATTTTATAGACAAGTTGAGGACCGTCAGCAGTCGCCACGTCGCCCAGCCAGGGTAGCTGGTCAATTTGAACTACTCGCTCTGCTCTGTCCCAATCATTCCTTAGCCCCGTGCTTGTGGAGGAGGTCGACTATTTCTTTGTGTCCTCTGTCGTTGGCCTTGGTTGTCTCTGGCGTTCACATCAGCATTTTTGCTAATGTGAAGTTCGGCGAGATCTTTGAATCCGCGACGAGCCCCCACGTGTAGCGGTGTCCGGACTACTTTAGTCCTTGCGTCCCGTCGGCACCAGCTTGACAACGAATGCGTCGGCGCTGCCGCCCAACCCGGCTTGGACGACGTTCGGTGTCACTGGGAAGTCCCGTGAAAATGTGCTGCCAACAAGATAGACCTCGCCCTTCGGACCGAGAGCCACGCTGCGGATCAGGTCATCCCCTCTGCCTCCGAGGAGTGTCGCATAGACCAGTTTCGAGCCATCAGGACTGAGCACCGCCAGCACACCATCCCCATCCTGCGCCCGCTTTCCCCCGTGAAAAGCCGTTTGCAAAGCATCGGACGTTGCTGGGAAGTCCGAGGAAGTGGTGTGCCCCACAACAAAGATGTTGCCTTTACTGTCCAGTGTGGGCATCAGGAAAAACTCTCCCCCCGAGCCGCCGAGAAGCGATGAGAAGGCAAAGTTTTTGCCGTCTGAGGAAACCTTCGTGACAAAACCATCGGTCCTTCCGTTGCGGGATTGTTGAAATGCACCCATGGTCGTCGGGAAGTCAGGTGAGGAGGTAACACCGGTCAGAAGGAATGTGCCATCGGAACCAAGCCAGGGCCGATGCTCCGCGAACTCGTTTTCCAAGCCGCCGAGATACGTTGAGTACAGCAGCTTGCTGCCATCGTTTGATAGCCTGGTCAGGAAGCAATCGGAATTGCCACCGAGCTTCGATTGAGGTGCTCCCAGCGTGACAGGGAAATCTGGGGAGCGTGTGTGCCCGGCAACATATACGTTCCCCGATGTATCAACGCATATACCCATGATGCCGTCCCAATCGCTGCCGCCCAAGAGTGTGCTGAACATGAGCTTGGAGCCGTCTGCGGAGAGCTTGACGATGGCAGCGTCGCGCTCGCCCTTCAGCTCTCGCTGGAACGCGCCCCCGGTAGTTGGGAAGTCTTTGGAATTCGTTCCGCCAACGACGTACACATTGTCCTGATCATCGAGGGCCAACCCTCCGCGGGGCCAATCGGTATTTGATCTTCCGACATAGGTGCACCACAAAATCTCCTTCATGTCGGGAGACAGCTTCGCTGCATACATGTCCGCTTGTCCCCCGCCGTACTTCGGCTGGTAGGAGCCTTTCGTTGTCGGCATATCGGGCGACCGTGTGGCGCTGCCGATGACGATGTTCCCCTGGGAGTCCAGGATCATGCCGTAAACGCCGCGTTCCTGCTTCGAGCCACCGAAGTACGTAGCTGCAAGAATCTTCCTGCCGTCCGGGCTGAGGCGAACGAGAAACGCATCCCCCCCAATGACTCCGCCGTGTCCAAGAGAGGGATCGTCACCGGCATACTCAGGTTGCACGACGCCAGGGGTGGTGGGCATGTCCGACGACGAAGTCATACCTCCAACGAGTACAGTCCCGTCGTGATATGGAATGATTTCCCGCGCCTGATCCCAGTGGTCACCGCCGAGATACGTCGCGTAAGCGATTTCGTACCGAGTCCGTCGCGTCATCTGCCGGTTCTCGGCCTTTGCCCATCCCATGAGATTCCATACCGCGATGCCGAGGCACCCATACAACCAAACGTGTCGACCGATTCGTGTCATTGGTCATCACTCCTTCGATAATGAGTTGATTTTTCGCATATACACCCTTTTGCAAAACTACTGAACCTTATGATACAGTTTATTGCCAAACCTATCCCAGGGTTTCTGCTATTTTTTCCCTTTTCGTGCACCTATTATAGATATAAGCGATCGGAATTTTCTAATTGTTATCATACCTGAATCACGCCATAAATTCACTGTATTTTTGTGAACATTTGCCCCCTGCTGCTTAGATTTTGCCTGCACTCCCGTGCTTTCTTGCGAAAGCAAGAACGGGGGTAACGCAGGCACAGGTGCGTAGCAAAACGGCGGGAGCGTTTAGCCTTTTCCTCCCTCACCATCAATCCAATATGGAATTCGCTCCAGGTGGATTGCCGAGTCGGCACATGTAGTTATTTACCGTAATGGACGCCATGGAAAGATATTCGAGCTTCTGTACATAAGGTCTTATTTGTTTATAATCGTAAATATTGGATAAGAAAAGCAGTAACCACTGATTTCACAGATTTGGACCGCAGATTTCACAGATTTCTAATTTGTGTTAATCCATAATAATCTGTGTAATCTGTGGTACTGCTAAAAAGAAAGGAAGCAGAATATGAACAGATTTGGCGTGGGGATTATTGGTTGTGGTTCGGTGGCAGAGGAGTATGTAAAGGCATTTCAGAAAGACGAACGCTCCGAAGTGCGTGCCCTGGTTAGCCGGAACCGTGCAAATGCAGAGCGGTATCGTGACTGGTATGATTTGAAGTGTGCGATTGAAACCGATGCTGCTGTGATGCTTGGCACCAAAGATACGGATATTGTCGTGGTCTGTACGCCTCACAACCAGCATACGAAATATGCTGTTGCGGCTGCCGAGGAAGGTAAGCACATCATAATCGAAAAGCCAGTGGCCTTGACATTAGAAGATGTGCGGAAGCAGCAGGAGGCCGTAACAAAATGCAATGTCAAGACCCTGGTTAGTTTCGTACTGCACTGGAATCCACTACTGATGACGATTGACCGACTCATAACGCAGGGGGCATTTGGCAATATTTTTATGATTGAGGTCGATTATATGCACCGGATATGGATGACTCCTGAAGAGAAATGGTATGCTACTAAAGAACAAAGTGGAACGGCAATCTTAACTGGAGGTTGCCATGCGATAGATGCGCTCCGTTGGTTTGCCCGGAGCGAGGCCGAGCAAGTCTGTGCCTATCAGGTAAAAACTGAAAATCCCATTGAATACCCAGGGACAATTTCAGTTAACGTTAAATTTAAAGATGGCAAGATTGGGCGCAGTACAACGACATTCGACGCACAAATGCCATATAGGTTCAACATCGGGATCTATGGCACCGAGGGCACGCTCCGCAACAATGAACTTTTTGCCCCGAAGCTTTTTCCAGGGCAGAATAACTTTCTGAAAATTCCCTGTATCCAGCCGGACAGTGCTGACGTCGCCCATCATCCCTTTGAGGGTGAAGTATCCCATTTCCTTGATTGTATCATTGAGGATAAACGACCATATCCGGACTTGGAAGATGCGGCACAAACTCAGGCTGTGTGCTTTGCAGCCAACCTTTCTGCCGAATTGGGCAGACCTGTGGCCATCCACGAATTGGCCCCGCACCAAAACGGCCCAAGGAAAAGCAATTTTTAACAAATCCAGAATACCCGTCCGCAAAGTACGTTTTGGTGCGGGGTGACCTATAAAGGATAGAGATGATTACTACCTCAGGAACACTTTCAAAAGGATGGATGGCCAAGGCCCTGGGTGTAACGTTTGATCGCGACTACTATTTTAACCCCAACAGACGCTATGCTATTGACTGCCGGTGTAATGAATACGCGGCAGAACAATTTCCCGGCATGCGACTTTTCTATTCGGAGTCTAATTTGGGACAGATTGATTATTGGGACAAGGACCAAATTCAGATCGGAGGTATTCAGCCGAATATGATTCTCGGCATGTTACTGGGTGCCGATTTTGTGCCTCAGGACAGCTATGATGCCGATATCACGCCAGGCTGCCTTGTAGGGAAGGACATTGGCGACCTACCCGCACCTAAGAGTTTACTCAACCGGAAGTTAATCAGGCTTTTCGACGAACAGATTCGCCAGGTACAAGACGATTCCCAGAGGCAGCTTCGTCCTATCCCACCGTTTTTCTGGGATCTATCCGGCCGGGCCACCATACACGGAGTGATGACCTCCGCCCAGAAATTTCTCGGCGAGGCTATTTTTATAGACATGATGGTGAAACCGCAACGGTGTCTGGAAATCATGGGCTGGATAGGTGATGCATTTATTGTTCTTTGCCGGCACTTTTCGCAAATAGCTAATTTGCCCATAACCGGGGTGCATGTGGGCGAATGTTCATCCTGCATGGTCAATCCAAAGCTCATTGAAAAGTTTGTGGTGCCGGTGACCTCAAAAATCAGCAAAGAACTCGGCCCTATTCGCCTACATTCGTGTGGGCCAAGCACTAATCATCTGGAAGCATTTTCTAAAATCGAAAGTCTCTATTCTCTCGACCTCGGCGGTGAGACATCAATTAGAACAACGCGGGAAGTATTCGGAAAAGAAATGCTGATAAGTGTTGCTCCTTTGCCACATGATTTGTCTTCAGAAAGGGCGAATTCGATATTGCGCTGGGCCAAACGTATTTTTGAAGAGAATGACGGTGGCAACCTGGAATACATATATCACGTTGAGCCAAGTTACAATGTCAATACTATTTATGCTTTGACGGATTTTGTAAGAAGTCTGCCTGGCTTCAGGAACGCACGAGCCGAGCCGGACATACATTGTGAATCCTAATGGAACCAGGCCAGAACATCCTGATAACAGAAAACAGAGGACAGAGAACAGATGACAGAGGACAGAAAACGAAGGGCAGACTCTGACTTCTGATTTCCGACTTTTGATTTCCGTAGTTCAGGGAGATACCGGCCTTTCATTTCCCCACATCCAATCGATATGGAACAACCTTTGTCAAGTTGTTGTACTCAGTCGTTTTGTTGTTTTCTACATCAAGGGGGGCACTTGTCCAATGTTTTCTACTCAAGCCAATTGGGAAAAGAGCGTGAATAGTCAACCTTGATGCTTATGAAAACAAACGGGGCTTATACCGAATCAATCAGTATAAGCCCCGAGATGGCTTAAAACAGCAACTCTATCACTTTGGCCTTGTGGCTACGCTCTTTAGCTACGGCCACATTACCTCATTAAGACAACTTCTCTGCCGGCAGAGCATAGCCTTCAGAGCAACCACACCGTCCTGATTCAGGTCTTCATCAATCCAGAACGTCGATTTTATTGACCCGCAAG
>CAYQKF010000134.1:0-13811 GCA_964417935.1 uncultured Pirellulales bacterium | reverse complement strand
TCATCGGCTCCACCGCGTGGAAGCCTGAGAGAACTCGCTTGTTTTGGGGCTAGTCGGAGATACTCTGTGAGACAGCGCACCCTGGTCGGCGGAACGGCCTCATACAGAGGCCTTGTCATTGCGAACTCACGAGTCGCCGGATCCTTGATTTCTTTCAAAGCACTCGTGCGAGAGAGATTGCGCATATGAAGGGCATAGGTTGATGTAGGGTACATTCCTGTAATCAGCGCATGTCGGCTTGGTCCGCAAACAGCCGTCGTCGCAAACGCGTTCGTGTAGAGCACCCCTTCACGAGCAAGGCGATCAATGTTGGGTGTGGGAACAGTGCTATCACCATAGCAGCCCACCCGAGGTGACATATCCTCACAGGTGATCCACAGAATATTGGGGCGGGATTTCTTCCTCTGATGTGCCCCTGTAGGAGAATGAACGTACTGCGGTCCAGTTAGCAAACCTGCGGCAGCTATAGTACTCGTCTTCAAGAACTCACGTCTGTGCATCTCTCCAATCCTATTCACATGACATTTGTAATTTGGGGTTATAAATAGTGCGCCTACACTCCGCGACAACTCATCATAACTAAATACTCCGTTCCACTTCAATGTTTCCAGCCGTCCATCGGATCCGCCTTCTTGTACAGTAAGCAAGAAACCAGTCAGTTTAGGAGTGTAGCAGTTGTGCCAGACACAATCAACTCTAAACTGTGAATTCAAGTGTAACAAGGCCTTTAATACCCGGATTAATAGTCATGCCGACTTAAGGTTCCTCCATCTCAGCCAGCGGGCTATTCGTACTAGCAAACCGCTGCTCGGCTGTCGCCAGTCGGGGTGATCCACAATACACCCCGAAGATACCCTTGGTTTACACAGGCTATTTATGAATTTTTTCATTTACTATTTCTTGGGAGAAAACTCTGTCATTTCAATCCTGCAACCATTTACGGCAAGCGGTTATCGGTTATAATATAGTATTAAGAAGCAGAGCAGGAACAAGGACTTTGTGTATGGTTCCCAGCTAGCAGAGAACGATACACAGGATGACGAGATCGATACAGACGCGTACTGATACCAGATATCCTCTGCCGCAGTGTAGGATGACTGGGTATCCGAACAAATAAAGAGTTCAATATGAGGAAAAACAACGCACAAAGAAGAATAGCCACATGGAATCTGGCGTGTACATTATCTGCCCTGCTCGTTATAGCGGAGGTCTTATGGGCGCAACCAGCCGATCATACTATCACTGAGCAGAGCAAGCATATCCCAGTTGTCTATAACGTTGATGTTATTGTTGTCGGCGGGTCCAGCGCGGGAGTAGCGGCGGCATGTGAGGCACGAAGAAGCGGCGCCAGTGTCTTTCTTATCTCTCCCAGGCCGTACGTGGGTGTGGATATATGCGCTCACCAACGCTTGTGGCTGGAACCAGGAGAAGAATCAAACTCGGAATTGGCTAAAGCTGTCTTTGGTGACGGTCGCTGGACAACGCCCCTTGCGGTCAAGAAGGCTATGGACGAAGCTCTGTTGAGATTGGGCGTGCCGTACTTGACAGGATGCTATGCGACGGAGGCTCTGTTCGATGAGGAAGAAAATGTCGCCGGAATCATCATGGCAAATCGCAGCGGCCGACAGGCTGTTAAGGCGAAGGTCGTCATCGATGGAAGCCGCCACGCTGTGCTTACCCGCCAGACGAACGCTGCATTTAGAGGATTCAAACCAGGCAAGAAAACTTTCCAATTCATTGTTGTTGGCGGTGAGATGCAACGTGGTGAGAATCTGCTCGCCCGTAGACTGGATGTTACATACGATAGTCCAATTACTAAGCGTGGTCGGGTTGTCAAGCATCCGGTTTATGAATACACAGTCAGTATTAATATGAAAGATGGAAGTCCCGCATCCTTTGCTGCTGCCGAACAAGAGGTTCGCAACTTGGTTGCCGGTATCGGCATGAAGGATTGCTCGGAAGTGCTATATTTCATCCCTGAGGACACAGTGGTTGCCGAATCACGAATTGAGGGTTCGTGGCCCGGGGCAGCACCAGGTTGATTATTTCTCTCGGTTACAGTCGCGATCCTAGAGCGTTGGAACCAGTACTCCGAAAAATGGACATCCTGGAGCCCACGACTGTCTTATCGCACTATAAGGCTATGACTCTTGCGTTAAGGCATCTAAGAGGGCTGCGGGTGATCGGACCGCTGTTGAGATTGTTAGAGAAACCTGGATTCGGAGGACATGCCCTCACGAATCCTGTTGGGTATGAGTATGGTGCCGTGAGGCTGTCCCCCCGAAGGTCTTTCGATCAACTGAATGCAGCATTTAAGGAGGTCATCATCGCTACAACACTCTATCAGTGCGGAGACTATGAGAAGATGGGACGTATGATCCTTGAGCAATACAGTCAGGACGTGAACGGACATTTTGCTTCCTATGCGCAGGCAATTCTCAATGGGAAAGGGTTGCCAAAGTAAGATAATTTGAGTGCATTATGTAGTTCGTCAGCCCCAGCTCGGATGGCGGTTACCCGCTTAGCCCTATGCCCACAATAAGAGCTTAAAGCAATAACCGGCATCATGGCTACGAAACCGATCGCCGATCAGATTCGCATCTTGGGAACACAGGTGTGACAATATCAGCACACAATTTTCATTTACACTTTTCTAGCTCGTGTTTACAGGTAAGGCCTGATGAAATTGTCGATGTCAGGGAGAGTTGTAAAAACGCCAGAATTCTTCAACAAGTCACCTCTTTCAGGAGCCGGAAAACACCCTGATTTTCAGGTGACATCTTGTCACCGTTTTGTCTCCACAAATGCCAAATTTCATGATTGATGGAAGCAAAAAACCTCAAATTTTTGCTAAAAAAACAAATATTTTAAAGATAAAATCGGATTAAGTAGACGGTGAGAAATAAATGTATCAATAATATAATTCTTCTATTGGTTATTAGAGGTTCTGACAATTACCCTTCGGCTTGTGTTTGGCCATTGTAGAACGCTAAAACACCTGTCTCTACCGAAAATTCCGTCCTTGTTTATTTACAAGGGTTTACGGATGATCACCAAATCACGATAAACCATCACAAATGTGGGCTTTCCAGGGATTCATAGCGGTGGAGCGTTTCGAACCTACGACCTTGCTCTCAAAATCTCTGGACAATACGGCGTTCTTCTTCCTGTGCATCCTCGTTGCCAAGGTCGAAACTGTGATTTAAAGCTGAAAAATGAGTCTGGATTTTGTCACCTCTCGGTTTCGTCCACAAAGTCCCACACGGCATCTAAGAATGTACTGGCCAACTGCATCTCGGCCGTTGTCAGTCCCGTGCCACCGGCACTTGTGGCCTGGCCTGATGTCCAGGTATCCCAGAAACACTGGGTAGCATTACCCCGGCCGACCAGCCCGCCGACATAGCCACTGCCACATAACGCACCAGTGCTGTAACAGTTGAGTACACTACCGTTGGAGTTATACCCAACAAGCCCACCAACATACAAATCACCACTTACCACAGCGTTGCTGTAGCAGCGGGTCACATAACCCTCGTTGACTCCCACCAGCCCACCGACATTTCTCTCACCATTGACCGCACCGGTGCTGTAGCATTGGGTAACAAATCCTCGGTTGCTCCCCACCAGTCCACCAACGTAGCGACCCGAACCGGTTATATTGACATCCACTACACCCAGGTCTCTAACTTCGGCCCCGGATTCCAGACGCCCAAACAGCCCCAAGTAGCTCCCACCGGTGATCGTGAGATGCGAGATCGTGTGGCCGTTGCCGTCAAAGACGCGGGTAAAGGCAGTTCCCTCCCAACCCCATGTGTCCGCGGCCGTATCCGGTGAGATGACGGCCTTGTCGAAGACCTTGCGACCGGGAAGCTTGAGGTCCAGGTCAATGTCGGCGGTCAGGATGAAGTGCTTGTCGTAATCTTCGGGACTATCGCCAAGCAGCATCAAGTCCTCTGCCGTAGCGATCAGGTACGGGTCGTTCGGGTCTCCCGTGCCGCCACTGTATTTGGCGTAGGCAGGAATGCTTAGAAGACAGATTGTGATCAGTAGAGGGATTGTCCCCGAAACTCGTGAGTTTTTCAGAGTCACCATTTTCTCATATCTCCTTATTATGACTTTGATATTCGCACACCGGCCCTGAGTATATCGAAAGGCCATTTCTGAGGCCTCAACACCGATTCGACCGATATATTCTTGTCTCTATATTACAGTGCGAAATTTGGGCCATAAAATTCCACAAAATGAGGAAAATTTCTTAGAAAAATTCGCTCAACACAGCTACCGGCGTGGATTAAAGGGATTGGCTGCCGAACTCGCAAATTTCTCACGGCCGTCATTTTCAGTCCTCCTTCCACCAGACTTTGGACAATAGGTAAACAGTTAAGGTGGCAGTCAACCCATAGTAAGAATTGCAGGATGTCAGCTCCGCGGCTGCCAAGAAGTAGTATACCAGATAATCACCTGCTACGTCAAGCCCGGATGGTCATTTTGGAGTGGCGAAATGTCTCTTCCAGCCTGACGGTGTCAACTCGACAATTTTACTGGCCGGATGGGGGCTGATGCAATCAAGTACGTCGCGGAGATACTCAAAAGGATCAATCTCACATAGCTTGCAGCTGGCGATGAGACTATAGATAGTAGATGCTCGTTCGGCACCGGCGTCACTTCCTGCAAAAAGCCGGTTTTTTCTTCCAATGGCGACTATCTGCAGGACACGTTAGGCAAGATTGTTATCAATATCGAGGTCGTCATCTATCGGAACGTTTCACAAGCACAGCCAAGAAGATTACAGAGGTTGTTTAGAAGGTTTCTTATAGCATCCATCCCGTAAAGATAATACAATTAGTCGTACGCAGCAAATTCACATAAGTCCTTGAATAATTAAGAGGACGAAGTTTTTCGGTTGAAACTGCGGACGAACGAAAGGACGTGCTGCCGACCTTTTTGGACGTTGTTTCATGATAGGAGTGACCATTGTGATGTATCGCATGTTAATCACCGTCGGTGTAGTAAGTATGGGCCTGCTGCCTCGTTCGGTGCCTGCAAACGAAGCGGCGTTGAAAGAGCAAGCCGTAAAAGCGCTGCGCCGGGCCACCGACTTCTTCCGCACTCAGGTCTCTACCGAGGGCGGCTACCTGTGGCTCTACAGTGAGGACCTGGCCCGCCGCGAGGGGGAAAGCAAAGCAACCGATACTATGGTCTGGGTCCAACCTCCAGGCACACCTTCGGTCGGAATGGCCTATCTCGCCGCCTACGAGGCTACCGGCGATTCATACTATCTCAACGCCGCCCGGGATGCCGCCTACGCCCTTCTCAGAGGTCAACTGCGCTCCGGGGGCTGGGACTACCGCATCGAGTTCGAACCCAAACGGCGCCGGCGCTATGCCTATCGGGTTGACCCTCAGAGGGAAGGAGCCCGAAACGTCAGCACGCTGGATGATAACAACACACAGTCGGCGGTGCAGCTACTGATGCGGGTTGATAGGGCGCTGGATTTCAAGAACGAGAATATCCACGAGGCAGCGGAGTTTGCTCTTTCGGCTCTGTTGGAGGTCCAGTACCCTAACGGTGCCTGGCCACAACGGTTCAGCGCCGCTCCCGATCCGTCCAAGTTTCCAGTCAAGAAGGCCGGCTATCCGGACTCCTGGTCGTGGACATATCCGGAGCGCGACTACAAAAGTTTCTACACCTTCAACGATAATGCCATTGCCGATACGATGGCCACTATGCTGGAAGCATTCGAGATCTACGGCGAGGCGAGATACCAGGCGTCGGCGGAGAAGGCCGGCGATTTCATCCTGCTTGCTCAGATGCCCGAACCCCAGCCGGCGTGGGCGCAACAGTATGACGCGGACATGCACCCGGCCTGGGCCCGAAAGTTCGAGCCGCCCGCCGTCACAGGCGGCGAGTCACATGGGATCATGAAGACCTTGCTGGTGCTCTACCGCGCGACCGGCAAGAAAAAGTATCTTGAACCCCTGCCTCGGGCGATAGAGTATCTGCGCCGGTCCCGGCTGCCCAACGGGCGCCTGGCCCGGTTTTACGAGCTGAAGACCAACAAGCCGCTCTACTTCACAAGAGACGACTACAAGCTAACCTATAGCGATGCCGATATGCCTACGCACTACTCCTTCAAGGCCTACTATGGAGTAGAGAGCATCGCCAAGGAGTACGAGCGTCTCCTGGCCATGGAGCCGGTCGAGTTGAAGCGGCCTAAGAAGATTTCACGGCCGCGTTTGAGCCGAAGCCTGGCGGCCCGCACCAAGTCGGTCATTGACCGCCTTGACGAGCAGGGCCGCTGGATTGAAGATGGCCGTCTGAGAAACGATGACCAGGACGACCCTACGCGCCGGGTAATCAGCAGCCGAACCTTCATCAGCAATGTGAGGACTTTGAGCACCTATCTGGCCGCTGTCCGGTGAAGGAGAAAAGTGTACGCCACCACCTTAGAAAAGACCTTCCCCAAGGCAAGGGGATGTGGGTTTTCCGGACGGATTGAGGACGGGCTGTGGCGGAGCGGTTTTGGGTTTGTCGCTCTGCTCCACCCTGGGGAGTGTTCGTTTGCCGAAGGAAGACGAGAAGGTAAAAGGTGATTGTTAGCCAAGGAATTGGTCAAATATATTGTATTTGCCAGACAGATTTGGTAAAGAAAATATCAGATTAAGAGCCTATCCGAATAATCGTCATTCTGAGGCGAAGCCGAAGAATCTGGCCTACGAAGAGGGGATTCTTCACTTCGCTACGCTCCGTTCAGAATGACAGGCGAGAGCAAAATAGTTATTCAGATAGTCTCTAAGCAAGTAAGAATTCAAAGAGCCATAGCGCTCATCTATTGGAGGTGAAGTATGTGTGATTCAAGGCGTGAGCCAAACAATCCCCCGCATTCAGCCTTTTGTCCGTGTGAGCGAAAGAGACGCCCGGAGGGTTTAAGCCGGCGGGAGTTCATGGCTGCAACGGGGCTCGCAACGGCAGTTGGCTTATCGCTGCCTACTCTGGTCAATGCAGCGTTTGCCGAGGCGAACAAGGCGGAGCACCAGCGCCTATCTTTCGCCGCCTGAAGGTTCAACCGGTTTTCAATTGCGAAATCTACCAACGAAAGCCAATAACCAGCTGGCGCTGGACGGGGGCCATTCAGAACGAACGGGAGCTCCGCGAGGAAGAACAGAGAATTCGGCGAGACTTAAGACAGATGGCTTCCTCCGCTGATTTTGCGTTGGAAATCCGCCCCCTGGTGACAGTGCGCAATGTAGAGCAGGCCGCGGCTGTGACCAAGAATGATTACGATGTCCTCATCATGTACGCCGCTCGGCGGACCCCGAAGGTTCTGGAAGCTTTAGCCACACCGGACAAGTGGAATCTAATGTTTGTGCGTCACCGCTCAGGTCCCCTCTACTACATGTATATTGGCGCACACACCCACTTCCTGCGGAAGACTTATGACGAATTCGGCCAACCCGGCATGGACGTTCATGACATTGTCGTGGATGACCATGCCGAGCTCTTGTGGCGTCTGCGAGCATTTTATGGTTTGAAAAACATACTCGAAAAACGAATCGTCGCAGTAGGCGGTGCCGGCGCCTGGGGAGCAGGCGGCAGAGGAGCACAAGACCGTGCCCGGCAGACCTGGAAATTGGATATCGTTCCCGTTTCCTATGACGAGCTTGGTGAGCGTATCAAAAAAGCACAGCAGAATAAAGTCCTTGTCAACCACTGTCACAACAAGGCCCAGGAGTATCTCAAGCAGAAGAACGTAATCCTTGAAACTTCGAGAGCCTACGTATATCAGGCATTTGTTCTCTGCGAAGTCTTCCGGGATTTGCTCGATGAGGCCCAAACAGATGCGATTACGATCAATCACTGCATGTCAACAATTATGCCAATCGCGGAAACGACAGCGTGTTTGCCGCTCAGCTTGTTAAATGATGACGGCTATATGGCGTTCTGTGAGTCGGACTTTGTCGTGATTCCTTCAGGAATCCTTCTGCGATACATTTCCGGCAAACCTGTTTTTCTATGCAATCCTTCGCTGCCTCACGATGGTATGCTGACTGTCTCTCATTGTACCGCCCCCAGAAGGATGAACGGCAGGGAATTGGAGCCGGCGAGGATCCTGACGCATTACGAATCGGACTTTGGGGCGGCACCCAAGGTGGAAATGCATAAGGGACAAGAAGTCACTGTGCTTAATCCTGATTTTGCCGGTCGACGATGGCTGGGTTTCGCAGGAGAGATTCTTGATACTCCCTTTTACGATATCTGCCGTACACATCTGGATATAGCAGTAAAATGCGATGTCGAACAACTGGCTGAAGAAATCCGAGGTTTCCATTGGATGGTTGCGTACGGTAACTATCTACGTGAAGTAGGGTATGCCGTGAAGAAAGCGGGGCTCGACTGGCTGAGATTGACTCAGCTCACCTGAGGTGTGATCACAGCGAACATCATTTTGGGCAAGCCAACTGCCTTTAAGGTTAATGCTCACTTTGTCCAAGTTTCACAACAGACGGTGTGTCGTGCCTTAACGCTAACGTTGATTCGCCTGGGGGCGGAGGAATGAATCCCGGCCATATTACAACTTAGAGCTTATCCGAATAACCGGGTCGTTATGAGGCCGAGCGAAAAGTTCGAGGCCAAGGCGGCAGGCCAAAAATGCTCGGAGGCGTGGTTTTCTCCACGTTGAGAACGTTTTTGGCCGACAACGCAGGCATCGAGCTTTGCAGCCGGCCGCAATAGAGCGGGTTATTGGGATAGGCTCTTAGAGTCTTGCCTTTTTTTGCCTTTTGTCAGCAGCTTGAATTAATTCTTCATGAGTCTGGAACTCAAATTCTTTCATCACATCAGCAACCTTGACATCCGGTGAGCGGCTTTCAATAATGGTCCACTCTTCGTCATGAAAATTCCTGATGCGTATTTTCCTTCCGTATTTAGCCTGGACCTCTTTGAATCTTTGGCAGAACGGCCAGGTATGCAGGAAAGCCTTTTCCAAATTTACCGGCGCGCACACCCAATCGTTCCAGCGGCCTGTGCCGGCAATCTCTTCGCCCGAGATGTCACAAATTTTGGAGGCGTCCTTTCGGGTGCTGGAGACGACAACATATTTATTCTGCCAGGCCTTGGTATTTACCACCGAACCGCCGGCAAACGCCGAAGGCCAGAAGACCATTTCCGCGCCGGCTTTGCGTAGATTTCGCCAGCCATCGTACCATTCGATATCAAAACATATCTGCGCACCTACGATGCCGAAATCGGTTTTAAATACGGGCGGCTGCACCGGCCCAGGCATTATGCCGTTATCCATCTCACCGATGGTCGGATGGATTTTGCGATATTCGCCGAGCAGCTTGCCCTGATCGTCGATAAAGACCGCTGAGTTATAATAACGGCCATTCTCCTTTGTATAAATTGGGCAAACCACATAACAGTGGTGTTTCCGGGCGAACTCAGCGAAAGGCTGAGAAATCTCCCCGATAGGCACTTCCGCCACCTCTGAAAGCGGTGGTCGGCCTGAAGAAAGATTGGCGAAAGGAAAAACTTCCGGAAGGCAAATTATATCCGGCTGATAGGAAACCACCTCCTCCATTCGAGCAAGCATTTTTCTTATCATTTGTTCGTAATTCTTTGCTTCCATCCGGTTTTGCGATATGGTGGCTATCCACACCTCCCGCGGTAGTCGATTCCCTCGTGGTCTGGGTTTGAGCCTTGGGTTTGCTGCTGATGCGTTTCTTGCACCGGCCAAAACGACCAGCCCAAATCCGAGAGATGTCTTCTGTAAAAAATTCCGGCGTGTTAATGTACGTTTCACTTCTTTTTCCCTTTCCATTAGACTTCCTTTTACAACGGCGAATAAATTGAACAGAAGTTATCAATGTGCATTATAACGTTAGTTGGGTATGCCAACAATTAGTATAAAAGTGAACTTCACAGATGTCGTACATCCCCCGCCACGATATAGAACGAGCGTTTGTAAATTCAGTTAATTTTTCCTCTTTCCATATTTTCTTAGACAACACCTCAAAGTAGAGGTTATCGTCAGCCATTTGCCAGAATCCATTGAATTTACAAATCCCGCCTTGGAAATAGGATAAAAATATTATACCAAATGAAGATTTGAAATCAAGAATCGACTACTTCGCGGTAGTCTCGTCTTTGATCTATTTGTAATGCGTGAGCTTTGATTTTGTCTCTTGCCCCTGACGTTTTCTGTCCTATGCTCCTTCTTAGGTACCCCGACGGTGGGTACGAAGAATGACAGTTTCTAACGAAGGAGTATGAAAATGAAAAATCTCAGACAGCGAATGATCGAGGACATGGGCGTCCAGACAAAGATCAACGAGCTCATGAGATGTGATTGATCTGCTGTTGAACCGCCGTGGTCAAAGTGGCAGACGTCTTAAGACGCTACGGCACCGCGTACTTGCAGAAGTTCGGCAAAAGAATGCTGTCCAGTCATCGACGAGCATTCAAAGACATACTCGGATGCCGTACGCCCGCCATGGGTGGCCATGTATTTGAATGTAATCACTGTGGCAAGCTGCAGTATTCGTATCACTCCTGTCGTAATCGCAGTTGTCCAAAATGCCACAAGAGCGACACTCAAACATGGCTCCAGGCGAGGCAGAAGGAACTCTTACTGGTACCGTATTATCACGTTATCTTTACGTTACCACATGAGTTCAGTGGATTTATGCGCCATCATCAGCAAGAAGCATATGGCCTGCTCATTAAATCCGCCGCTGATTCTATCATCAAGCTGGCTGCCGATCCCCGTTACGTAGGTGGTCGAGTGGGTGTGATGGCGGTTCTGCATACGTGGGGTTCAAATCTTTCGTACCATCCTCATGTACATTGTCTGGTCACCGGCGGAGGTCTGTCCCCGGATGGACAGACGTGGATGCCCGCCAGAGACAACTATCTGGTACCCGTCGATGCCTTATCGAGGCTGTTTCGCGGCATCTTCCTCGACCGTATTCGCAGGCAATTCGAAGATATTCATCTGCCCAAATCCATATGGCAAAAGGACTGGGTCGTCCACTGTAAACCGGCCGTCCAGGGCACCCGTTCAGACCTGATAAGCCACAGGTCGTTCCCAATAGACCAGCCAATCCCCCCTCGAGCAAGATCTAATAGCACCAATCCGTCCGCTGCTCACCGATGAGACGCAATCTGTCTCTTTATTGAAATTCCAAAGAACCCGTCAGCGGTTCAGTCCAATAGAGCATTTGTGTCGGCTACGCGACACAAAAACTCTTAATTAATTCGACACAAAAACTCTTAATTAGTTCCTGTTGCGGAAACAGTATTTGTCATTCCCGCGAAAGCGGGAATCCAGCTTTTTCGCTCTGGCCCCCTGCTTCCGCAGGGGTGACATCGTCAGTTTTTGTTTTCCGCAACAGATACTAATTAATTAAGTAGACGGATGAAAAGAAATGTATCAATAATGTAATTCTTTTAGGGATAACCGCTCTCATAATGAAATTGAGCGAGAGCGGCTTTTTCTTCGATTTACGTTCAGAGAAGCTCTCAGTAATTCTATAACAGGATTGTTTTGGCAACACTTCTTACCATTAAGGCAATTGCAACTGAATTCTCTTATCGTGTTGTGTGGGGGACAACACTCTAGGCCCTACATTCGCCTGTCCCTGGGCTGATTTTTTTCCTTGAACTGTTATGCCCATGTTTGTATCATTATCCCTGTATGTGTAAATCAAATTTACTACTATTACAAACCATGCAACCTCTAATGCTCCGGTTCGGGAAATTTGGCTGGTTAATTACCGGATGGTGTCTAATCCTCATTACCTCTGGCCTCGGCTTGGCGGGTGAGTTGGTCACGCTTGCTAATGTCGTCGACCCGGGTCAGATCACTGCTGACGAGCCCATTGCGGATGTGTTTTCGGCTGAAAACGCGGCTCGTTATCTCGACACAGCGTCACTTCACTGGCAGAAGTCGCGTAATTGTGCGGCATGTCATGTGAATATGGGCTATATGTTTGCGCGGCCCGCCCTGAGTTCGGTTTTGAAAGATTCAGGAGAGGTTCGTGGTCTGTTCGAAGAGTATGTAACCAAACGGTGGAAAGAGCGGCCCCCGCGAAATGTACAAGAAACCGTGGTTGTCGCTTCCGGACTTGTCTTCAACGATTTACAGACCACGGGTCAATTGCACCCGATTACACGCCAGGCTCTCAGGGTGATGTGGGACTTCCAGCGAGAAGATGGAGGTTGGACCTGGCGCAATGACGGTTATCCCCCGACAGAATACGACGAGCACTATGGCGTCACGCTCGCAGCTCTGACCACGGGAATTGCCCCGGAACGGTATGTCGAGACGAAAGAAGCTCGCCGAGGCCTTGAGAAAATACGTATATTTTTGAAGAACAACCCACCTTTGTCACTACATCATCGGGCGATGATCGCTTGGTCATCATGTTATTTCAACGATTTGATGAACGATCAAAAGCGAGCGAAGACACTCGACGAGTTGCTCTCGCTTCAACGTCCTGACGGTGGATGGTCCACGCCCGGTCTGTTAGCAGACTGGAAGGACCTCAAGCGATTGGACGGCAAGCCACACGACACGAAGAGCAGCGACGCCTATGCCACCGGCTTCACTATCATTGTTGCCCGCGAATTGGGCATGTCGAGCAATGACCTGCAGCTGCGACGTGGCATCAACTGGTTGTTGAACAACCAACGAGTCAGCGGAAAATGGTTTTCCCGTTCGCCCGCTAAGGACAGTCGACATTACTTCTCCAATTTCGGTAGTGCATTTGCCATCCTTGCACTCCAATCGTGTGATAGGCTTCCCGGCTGGCCGCTATCGAAGAAGTCGGGACATTTTTCACCTCCCTGACGGACTTGCCCAATGCTCGCCGCTGTCAAGAGAACTCGATACAGATAACAAAGCCGTTATGACTGTTGATGCAGCAAGATCTACCTGCCACGTCATACCAGGGCCAAACCCTCGCTGGAAAAATTCTGCCAGCCGATCATAGCGCATGAGCCGCGCACAAAGCACTCCCAAAATAGCTCCATTTTGGCTCGCAAACCACTACAACCTCCCTACAACTCTACAACCCGTTATCTCCAAATTCGAAAAGAATAAACAATCTGCGGCTGTGCCGGTAAAGGACGCGATGTTTTTTCCGGAAGATTTCAGAAAGTTGCATCGGGACCATGTTATTTACATCAAACAGGGCGTGATTATCGACCTGGACAAGTTGTGATTCAAATGGCATCAAAGGCACTGAATGATGCACAAGATAAATGCTCAGGCAATTTCGTGCTGAATGAATTTTTCGTAAGGTCGTTGAAATTCAGATGAAATTTTAGTATTATCTGACTTGAAGTTTGCAGTAGTGCTTCAGTGAAGTGTATATGGGAGATCCTGTTTACTATCAGTAACTTATCTCGTTTTATTTACGAAAATCTGGAGGACCATCGCAATGTATCGTCGGTTCTCTTGCTCTCGTTATTCTGAACGTAAAATGGCTCGGATCGTACCCGTAGGGTACATTTATTCATACGCTGATCGGAAAGCAGAATTAACCTTTGCCAAATCAATCATTTATGTTATCCTCTGAGCCTTTGATATTCAAGTTGTGTTTGGAGGATATTGATGCCTATAGAAACGCCTTCTAATCAACCGGCCGAATGGCTTAGCTTGCCAGTAATTGCCACGATTGCTCGGTTACTGTGCCGGGAGTTGACCCTACAAAACGAATATCTCCGTTTGGAAAACAAAATCCTTAAGTCGAGACTCCCAGGTCGGATTCGATTTACTGACGATGAGCGAAAATCGCTTGTGGATGCTG
>CAYQKF010000133.1:0-13840 GCA_964417935.1 uncultured Pirellulales bacterium | reverse complement strand
TCAATTGAAATCTTGTGTACCGTGTGAGCTATAACTATGTTGCGCTGTAGTAATAGTTAAGGGCTGTTTAGTACTATTGCTTTTGTGGCGCATCCGTACATGGCTACCTCGTTGACGAATGACTTGATAACCTATCTTTTCAAAACATTTCACGGCTCGATTGACGGAAATGATAGGTAATTTAGGCATAGGACAGTGTGTAGAAACTTAATTCCTGGGGATTGAAATTTTTAAGGGCTTCTTTATTTTCTTTTTCTTCGAGACATAAATCAATTACCTCTCGAATGTTTTTCAGGGCTTCATCCATGGTTTTTCCCTGGCTGTAGCATCCCGAGAATACAGGGCATTCAACCACATAAAACCCATCTTCGTCTTTTTCTATTAATATAGGTAGCTGATAGTGTTTTTTCATTTTCTGTTCACCTCTGTTATATAAATACCATATAAGTTCTTAAAAGTCAAGTAATTTGTGCCGGTAATTTGTTATGTCTAATCCAGCTACGGCTCGGCCTTTGCCGAGCCGAGTGCGGAACTCACTTGCCGCGCGGACTGCTCCGCCTTAGGCGTTCTGGATTGTCTTAGATTTCAATCTCTCAAAGCACATAACGACGAACTCACCACTGGCCTTTAGGCCGTCCGAATGAAGTGACATGTTACGTCACTCTTTAAGTGGATTAGCCATCCCAATATGCCTTGCTTCACCTTCCCAGTCCCAGCGGCTGCGGCACATCTTCTGGAATGTGGTTCTTTGCTTAACACACGATGGATCACGAAGATTGGCGATCAATTTGGCAAAGTGCCTTTCAATGGCCTTACAGAATCGGGAGGAATCAACAACGATAGACTCAATCTTCTTATTACGCTCTGTTATGTACAATTCACCTTTATCCAATTTCTTGAAGAAAATGTGATCGCGAAACATACCATCATGGAAGAAACCGCATCTAGCATCCCCATATAGTGCTCTGGCCACCTTCTTCATCACTTCTACAGAAAAGCCACTTGGGCGGAAAACATCCACAAAAGCTTCGATGAAGAAACGCTTAGATTTCCCTTTACTCTCTTCCCCTTGAATATAGGGCCATGTCCCTTCAAAGTATGTTAGCAGTAGACAAATACCAGCAACCTGAAAGGTTTCGTCTGCCACAAGACATTTAGCTGGTTCGATAACCCAATTCTTGATTCTATCTTCAAAGACATCTATAAGATCATCACAGGTAGGATTCTCAAGCTTGTCTTCGGTGAAGCTTGGACTTATGTAAGTACGTATTATTCGAGCACATAACTATTGCTTATATGGTTTCCATCTGTATAAGAACCCATAACAATTCGTACTGCACATTCTGATATCATTATTAGAGAAATGATATCAATTGTCAAGACTTGATTAGAACGTTCAAAGAGCTATCCCGCACCAATTGTCCTGTATCGTGTCAACATCCCAGCAGTCCCGTTAGGGATGGCCAAGTCCATTGCTTTGTAACACTACTATGGATACAATTGGTGCGGGACTAAATATGTCTAACGGAACAAAAACAAAAGATTTTGATTGCGTTGTTATAGGTGGAGGTCACGCCGGCGTCGAGGCTGCCTATGCTGCCGCGAAAATCGGCGCCAAAACCTGCCTTATAACCATCAGCAAAAACACGATAGCCAAGATGAGCTGTAACCCGGCTATCGGTGGTCTTGCAAAAGGACAGATTGTGCGCGAGGTCGATGCGCTGGGTGGACTGATGGGCCTGGCAATAGATGCAACGGGGATTCAGTTTCGGATGCTGAATCGCTCGAAGGGCCCGGCTGTGCAGTCGCCGCGAGCCCAGGCTGACAGGCAAAAGTATCAGGACTTTATGCGGCGAGCACTTGAGCAGACTGCTAATCTGACCATCGTCGAGGCGATAGCGACAGAGATAGAAACATCCGACAACAAGGTGCGAGCAGTGTGCTGCAAGGACGGGTCGGTTTACCGCACTGAGACGGTTATTGTGACGCCGGGGACGTTTCTTGGGGGGATGGTATATATCGGCAGCGAGAAGTGGGCTGCGGGTAGATTTGAAGAGCCGCCAAGTGTAGAGCTTTCGCAGAGCTTGAAACGAATGGGACTGGAACTTGGGCGGATGTCAACGGATACGACACCGAGATTGGCTGCTGAGACGGTGGATGTGGAGAGATTGCAAGTACAGCCTGGGGATGAGCCGCCGGTGCCGTTTTCATTTATGACTGAAACGATAGATCAGCCTCAGGCGCCGTGCTGGATTACCTATACCAACGCGAAGATACACAAGCTGCTTCGTGATAACCTACATCGTGCTCCACTTTCTTCGGGCGAAATTAAGGGCGCCGACCCGCGTTATTGTCCGAGCATTGAAAGTAAGGTCGTCAGATTTGCGGATAAGAAGCAGCACCGAATCTTTTTAGAGCCGGAAGAAGAAAAAATAAAAACGATTTACTGTAACGGTATTTTTACCTCTATGCCAAAAGATGTTCAAGAGCAAATGCTTAGATGGCTGCCGGGGACGGAAAATGCGCGGATTGTTCACTACGGCTATGCGGTTGAATACGATTATTGTCCACCGATTCAACTAAAGCCCAACCTGGAGACCAGGAAGGTGTCGGGACTATTTCTGGCCGGGCAGATAAATGGGACCAGCGGGTATGAAGAGGCGGCGGGACAGGGTATCGTGGCTGGTGTAAATGCGGTTAGGAAGTTACAGGCTAAAGAGCCGCTCATACTCGGCAGAGACCAGGCATATATCGGGGTGCTGATAGATGACTTGCTTACCAAGGGGCTTGATGAGCCGTATCGGATGTTCACATCGCGAGCGGAGTATCGGCTGGCCTTACGTGCCGATAATGCGGACCGAAGATTAACGCCAATTGGTAAATCGGCCGGAATCGTGGACGAAAAACGATGGGCAAAGTTTCAAAAGAAGCTCGATGACATTGATACCCTCAAGAACTATCTGAAAAACAAACATTCAGATGGAAGAAGTTTGTGGACCCAACTTCGCCAGCCAGGTAATACTCTTGTGGAAACGATAGCTGAGAATCCTGATATTAAAAATATGAATCTTGCTGAAGATATATATCAGGCCGTAATTGTCGATGCCAAATATGAAGGTTACTTAGCTAAACAGGAGCGTCTGGTGGCTGGTTTCAGGGCTTTGGAGAATAAAAAGATTCCAGCAGATTTGGACTATAACAGCATCGCACATCTTCGGGCGGAGGCTAAAGAGAAGCTGTCGGTTTTTAGGCCGAGCACTCTCGGCCAGGCCTCCCGAATAAGCGGCATAACGCCGGCTGATATTACCGTGATTCAAATCTATATGAAAAAATCCAACATCAGAGAACAGAGATGCAAAATGACAGATGAAAATTCAAAAAAGCAAAAAAAATGAGAGTGCAGGGACCCCGCCTTGCGGGAAACCAGCAAGATTGCATAAGTCATTGTAACCAAAGACCTTAAACATCATTTGCTCTGCAAAGCTACTACAATCTCAAAAAAATTTGCAAAAAATTACGTTTTTTTGTTGACAGCTTGTACAAATGTACGATATTGTAGTTGTACATTTGTAAAATACAGTTGTAAAAGGAGATTGCTATGACAAAAAAGAAGTTACCCGCTTTAAGCCCATCGGAGACTGAAATTTTAAGATTAGTCTGGCAACTCGACAAGGCAACCGTGCAAGATGTCTGCAACAAGCTGCCTGCCAGAAGGAAAATTGCCTACGCCACAGTCCAAACCCTGCTGCGCCGGCTGGAAAAGAAAGGCTACGTTAAACACCACATTCGAGGCAAGGCCCACGTCTTTTTCGCCGCAGTCAAAAGCGAAAATGTCATAAAAAGGTCGGTCAATGACTTTCTCGATAAGCTCTTCGGCGGCGACCCAATTCCACTTATGCAGTATTTGGCCGAACATGGCAAAATTGACACCGACGATATCGAAAAGCTGAAACGATTAGCAGGTAAAAAATAACCATTTTTTTGCGGAGCGGTAATAATGGAAAATTATTTAACGCAAATCACAAATTATCTACTGACGCAAAGCTGGCAGATAGCAGTTCTGGTAGTGCTAATAGCAGCGGTAAATTTGGCGCTGAAAAATAGAAGCGCACACGTTCGCTACCTGCTCTGGCTGATTGTCTTAGCTAAATGTCTCGTGCCGCCTTTATTTGCCATACCATTAGCGATTCTACCGCAAGATAAGATGCCAGAACTGACTTTAATTTCGAATGTTGAAATGCCTGCTGTTAATGACGAAATGGCAGATACTGTTACGTCCAAGCCTATCGCGTTACCTTCGTTGCCGGTAACATCACCAACTATTATGGAAAGATTGGCAAGAGTGACTGTTAGGCAGTGGCTGGGATTTGGCTGGATTGTGGGAGTGGCTGCCTTTCTGCTTTTTGCTCTCGTAAAAGCATTGCGGACCGATTTTTGGCTGTGGCGGCAGCGAAAGCTGCTTCCAGCCGAAGCGCAAACCTGGATTGAGGACTTATTCTCCAGCCTTGACTTTAGGAATTTTCCTAAGGTCTGGCTGGTCGAGGGCATAGGCCAGCCGTTCGTATGGGGATTGCTGCGCGGCAGTATTTATCTGCCGGCTGACTTCGTTAAAGTCAACAGCGCCGAGCACCGCAGAGGCGTATTAGGTCACGAATTGGGCCATATCCTGCGTTTTGACGCTGCGGTCAATATTTTGCAGATAATCGCCCAGGCCGTTTTTTGGTTCCATCCTTTTGTATGGTGGTCGAATAAAAGAATCCGGGCTGAGCGAGAGAAATGCTGCGATGAAATGGCAATCGCACGCTTAGGTGCTAAAGCCAAAGATTACAGCAGCGCAATTGTTCAGACGTTGATTTCTGAGCACGAATCGACCCGGCCGGTTCCATCGTTGGCTGTAGCCGGGCCTGTGAAAAATATTGAAGAAAGGATAAAGACGATTATGAAACCAGGAAAGAAATTCTACAAACGCCCAAGCTTAGTAGCCGTGATGTTCGTTTTGATATTAGCTTTGTTGGTCGTCCCGACGGTGCTTGTGCTAACCACCCGGGCAGGAACAGAAACAGAAACGGAAGAAACCAGTCGCGTTGCTGAAGGGACTCTTGAGAGAGATGCTGATATATCGGAGCTATCCGAATCCAACGATAAAGTAACCTGTACGGGCAAGGTTGTTGATACTCAGGGACGCCCAATAGCCGGGGCAAAAGTCACAGCATATGAAATGCGCTCAGATGGTATAGCGGGAAATATACTCCTGCATCAGGTGAATGAAGTTAGGACAGCAGATGATGGAGCATTTATTTTCACAACTCATCCAAAACCTGAAAGAGGCCCATTCTTTGAGTGCGAAATAGTGGCCGTGAAACCGGATTTGGCTCTGGGATGGGCTGAGTGGACTATGCGCGAAGATACACAGTTAAACATTCAACTCGGTGAGCCGACAAGGCTTGAAGGTGTGATTGTTGATAATGTGGGCAAGCCAATCGCCGGTGCGGAAGTCCGCGCTAATCTGCTTCGGACTCTGGAAGCACGCGAGGGTAAAGAGAAATCCGAATGGGAATCGCTGCCGGGCATTCCGCCTTTCCGAGAGCTGATCACACAAACCAATCGTCAGGGCAGGTTTCTCTTTAGCAATTTACCAGCAGATTTAGAAGTGGATTTACTAATTAAAGCAGAAGGTAAAGCCACTACTTACACTTATCAGTTCAAAACTCGAGAATCTGCCTTCAAGACCGGTCAAACTGGTATAAAAGTAGTGATGCCCGATGAAGCTCGAATAGAAGGTCAGATAGTCCATCCTGATACAGGCCAGGGAATTGCAGGAGTTAAATTTGCTGTTGTGTTTACGGGCTCAGGAGCTTTTTTCTATCGATTTGTGTGTACTACAGACGACAATGGCCATTTCAGTATAGGCCGATTGCTGAACAGCGAATATCTAATTTGGGGGCGCAGGGGAGTTCCGTTACCGGGGACTTATGTTAATGCCAAATCGGGACAAACGACTAAAGTTACGATAAGAGCAAACAAGATATATTACGGGCGCATACTCTTTGAGGATGGCGGCCCGGTGGTTATTACGCCCGAACCATGGCCCGAAGCAAAGACACAAATAGATCTTGAGGAGAAAGGAAGGACAGGTAGTCGAAGCGTCGTTGATATTGACAAAGATGGTCTATTCAGGGTCTCTTTATCTCAGGAGCAATACCAACAATTACAGTCGGGAAAGGCCTGGTTTGAAGTATTAGTTCCATACATCGACAGGAAAGCTTACCTGGGGCAGAAAGTTTTCGCTTATGACCTGCTGGCTACAGACAAAGCCAAAGCCGGAGTGGCATGGATAGCAAGACCTAACAGTGAACCGGGCTCAGTTGTTGGTAGGCTTCTATTTGAACCGAAGGCGTTTAATATTGACCTACCGCAGACGAGTACCCAGGGTAAAATTATGTTGGCCTGTTTCTTTGATATGCAGCAGCGTCCATCTCGCTACTTCTTGAGAGAGCTTGCCAGACGGGCCCAACAACTTAAGCAAAAAGGCGTAACCGTCATAGCAATACAGGCCTCGAAGATTGATAAAAATGTTCTTAATAAATGGGCGAAAAATGACAACATTCCCTTCGCCATCGGAATGGTTCGGGGTCATGCTGAAAAGACCAAGTTTGACTGGGGTGTTCAAGCTCTTCCCTGGCTAATTCTTGCCGACCGCAATCGTGTTATTTCTGCTGAAGGCTTCGGGTTAGGCGAACTTTACGAGAAAATAGAAGCAGTTGCTGAAAAGTGACTTTTCAATAATAACCCAACCACCTTCGGTCTTATGCTCTTTGTTTTGGCATAGCGGTGGCTTCGATTTCAAATAGCAGGTCGGGGCGGCAGATGTCGCAAATGGCCGTTACCCACGGCCAGGGGAGGGTGCCTCTGGAAGCGTTGAATATCTTCTCGACCTCTGTTGTTTTACAATAAGCGACCATCTGCACCACATCCTCATCGCTGCAGCTCATATCGGCCAGAACTGCCCGGACGTTTCCTATGGTTGTGCTTATCTGGCCCGATGCATCGCCGATATGCGTAGTAGCTCCATCGGCGTCGATAGAGGCGGTTCCGGAAACAAATACCGTTTGGCCGGCCGGCATAATGCTGCGAGCGGCCCTTGAGAAGGCCGAGCCGTACTCCAATGCACACTGCTGTTTTCCCGCTGCCTGAAGGTACTGTGTGCAGTCAGTCGGTTCGAGGACCGCTATCAGGTCCATTGCGCACTCGCTGCCATCAGCCGGGCCAAGCCCAATGCCGGTGCTGGCGGGCATTGATTGGCGAGTTCCTTCTCCAATAAGCCGGCGTTCGGTAAAAAACTTAGTTCTGACGTGATTAAAATCGTCATACCACGAAAGAATATCTTTCAGCCACATCCAAGTACGCGGCACCGAAAGGAAATTGGCTCCGAATTGTTTGAGTGCAGCATCGGCTTTTTCCATCATAGCCTGGGCCTGTGCAGTGGCCTGTGGGGATTGGGGGCTCGTGCTACGTAGCGAGCTACTTCGCAGAGTAGCAGCGGATATATTCGAGAGTGTAAGATATGCACGACCTGAAACGCGAAGAATTCGTCCGCAAAGATTTCCATCCAGATTAATCACTTCCGGCTTACTGTTACTGCTGACGGCGTGGATCTGCACCCCGGCAACAGGGCCGAGCAATCCCTCTTTGGCCACCAAAAAGCTCGGGGCAACTCCATCATCAAGGTCGGCATAGGCCTGGGAGCGTGCACGGCTGAGGATTTCCATTGCGCTTTGAGCTGCAAAGACCCGCTCCTGGAAAATATGTGCCTTTTTTAAACGGAGTATGTCGGTAATGCCGGAAAAAATCTCCTCCGCCTGGTTCTGGGCGGATGCACTTTCGGCGGGCACTGCTGAAATATAGATTTCAGTCGCCGAAGCCGATTCGACGCTGCGTGTGTCCAGTTTTACAGTCATTTCTTACGTCTCGTTCCTCGTATTGCGTTCTTGTTTTGCGCGATACCAATCACCAATTAACCACTCACCAATTACCAATCTGCCAGGCATTCTAATGTCATTGTCAGAAAAATCAACTATTTGTTCTAATGTCGCCGATCTTCTTCGTCTTGCTTTCTTGTCAGCATTGGCGCCAATGAGTCAGACAAGTCAAACATTCAAGATATCGAGCATTTCGAACTGTCTGTCAAGTACAATTCGGCTTTTGAAGCCAAGCCATCGGTCCAACATGGTTGCGTACACACGGCGGAAGTCGATGGCAAATTTCAGGGCGCCGTTGTCCAGATCAGTGAGACTGGTATGTGATCCGACAAGACCACATTTGAGCTTACCGCCGGCCAGGAAGATCGGAGCAGCAGCGCCGTGCCCGGTGCCGCGGCGTCCATTTTCCTTGACGGTTCGGCCAAATTCCGAGAAGGTCATCAGCATTACCCGATCCAGCAGCTTGTCACGCTTTAGATCGTGGACAAAAGCTGCAATTGACTCGGACAACTGGTGAAGTAAAGCACAATGGTTGCCTAATTGATTAGCGTGGTTATCAAAGCCGCCGATTCCGCCACCACCGAGTTCCGTGAAGAATATCCTGATACCGATGTCGGCCCGAATTAGCTGGGCAACCGTACGCAGACTTCCGGCAAGCCGGAACGGTGGATATTCGGCTGTGTCGGCTGCCGTTTTGGTCACTGCTTCGATTCGTCGGTCGTTGGTGTAAGCATTCAACGTGCACTGCTGCAGGAAATGCGTCAGTGGGTTGTCCTGTTCAGCACGGGGAAGTTCGGCCGCGCGCTTCCATTGAGATTGGCGCTTCAGATGGCCGGGCATTTCGTGTGTTATGAGGTCGTTAGGTGAGTGGATAGAGGGGACGACTACATTCTCTGCGTTCAGGCCAAAAGGCTGGGCGATCGGCCCGACGAATACGGCAGGTGCGTTCGTACTATTCGGGTCCCAGATGCTGTCAACCGCCCGGCCCAGCCAACCTGTCTGGCGACTGGGCTGGTCGGGATCGGCGGTATGCCATATCCGCATCGCACCTTCATGAGAGCGGTCTGAATTCGGGTAGCCCACGCCCTGGACGATGCTTAGGTGTCCCTGCTCGTACAAACGCATAAACGCTCCCATCCGTGGATGGAAGCCCATCAGCGAGTCGATCTTGTGCAAGTCTTCGGGCGGCAGACGAAGCGTAGGGCGGTTTCGAGCGTATTCATCATCCCCGTACGGAACGACCGTATTCAGACCGTCGTTCCCACCGGAGAGTTGAACCACCACGAGAACTCTGTCGCAATCATCACGCCGGGGTGCGGCAGCCATCAGTGAACGAACCAGGAAATTCGGTGCGGTCGGGGCGAACGATAACAGGGTCGAGGCCCCCAAAGTAGCTTTCAGGAAATCACGTCGTGTATAAAACATTGTGTTTTCTCCCAAATTTAAGCCAGGTGAAACTCAGGAAGCGTGACTACCAGATGTGCAAAACGACGCAGCATCCCTTCTAAGTCATCACTACCGATACCAGCCGGCGCTTGCGCCGTTTTCAGTACGGTTTCATAAACATCGGGATCGAGGTCACCTTGAAGGAACAGATCAAGCAGAATCCGCTTGGCGGATTTAAGCGTCGAACATCCGTGCCTTTGGGCGACAGCCCACGGATTGAGCTTGTCGGCGTATGGCCCCGAGCCTCGCAGAAGTGCCAGGGCCAAATTGTGGCGTCCCACCAGTGTAGCGCTATTGATCCAGTGCCTTCCGCCGATCCAGCCTTTTACCGTGGGTGGGTGGTAAAGACTCTGACCGAGACCAGCCAGGTCCTGCCCAAGCTGCGTCGTGGAAACCACGCCTTCCAGAGCTTTTACGATGCCCAGGGCGAACTCTACCGGGCATTTAATCCGCCGGCGATATGCCGCCGGGGAAAAGAAAAAGTTGGACCGGAGCATCGTCTCCACAAGTTTTAGTATATCGTAGTCTTTCGCGAAGGATTCAACCAGCGGTGCAACCAGCATCGCGTCGGGTTCTTCAGTTTCACAAATCAGCCAGCAGTACAGCTTACAGACCACCGTCCGCGCCGTGGCCGGCTGCTCGAGCACTATCCGTACAACATCGTCGCCCGCGAAGTTGCCGCTTTCACCAAGGATCTCCTTGATATTTCCATCGTGTTCGCGAGGGATATAGCGAAGCCGGCCCCTGAGCACAAACCAGCCGGTAAAGGCCCTGGCAGCCTCCCGGACGTCCTTCTCCGTGTAATGTCCGGGGCCGAGTGTAAAAACCTCCATGAGAGGCCGGGCGAAGTTCTCATTCGGCAGTGCTTTGCGGCTTGCATCGGCCTCTAAACAGATGAGGACGGCTGGGTCGCGTGAAATCCCTTGAAGCAAGTCCCTGAACGAATTCAGAGCCTGACCGCGAAGAAGCTGGACGTGCCGCAGCATCAGTCCAGGATTTTTGACCTTAACACTGTTGATAGCAAAATGGCTGTGCCAGAACAGTGTCATCTTTTCCAGTAACGGATGCGGCGTCTGAATAATCCGCCGCAGCCACCACGCCCGAAGGCCGTCGATCGAGCCGGCAGCCGAGGCCTCATACCCATCGTACACACGGTTGAACGCTGCCGTGTCAGCTTGTGGCCGCAGCAGCTTGTCAACGGCTCGTTGCGGCCCGTCAGAGAGCGCCTGCTGGAGCTGGTCCCAACCGGCGCCGAAAGCTGCACGCCGGAACAAGTGCCCGGCCAGAGCAAGATTCCAAGGCTGTTGAGCATCCGGTTGGTACGCAGCCCAGGCCCATCGGGGATCGGTCAGCTTTTCGGCAACCGCCGGGTGAACCAGCTTCGATTGATTATGGCTCGCTGTTTTATCGATTTGCACAGCCATCACAGATTCCCTTTCGGTATTGCCATCCAACCCACCATGCGGCTCGTGCTCGCGTTCGAATGTTGGGACGTATCCAAGGTCACTCCCAATTCAGCTCAATTTCCAGATTCGCCAGGGTCATACCCTCGTGCATACCAATGCTCAGCTTGACGTGGTCAACAAACTTCACCACGGTAATGAGCATATCAATCTCGGTTTCAGATTCCTCTTGCGTGCTGCCCTTTTTGACCATGCCCCCACGTACCAGCGTTTCTCGGTTGGTTTCCAGTATCGACGCTAAATGGTCCACGTCGATTTCCACCAGGCTATGGTTTTCGGCAAATGGTTTGACCGTATGTTCCATCTCTCGGCTCAGGGCATCGATGAGGTCTCGGGCTAAACCATCGGTCGAGCTTAGGATTAGGTATTCGCCGGGCATTGCTAAGGCCGGACGGTAATTGAATCGCTGGTCAAGTTTCGTTTTGTCCTCAATCTCAGCGGTGGAGAAGGCGGCCACCGTAAACTGAGTTTCTCCCTGGATGGGACGGTCAATGATCAGTCCGGGCAGCGCCTGCTGGCCGCGGGTGAAGTTTATGAGGCCCACGGCCTTCTGCCACGCTTCCTCAGCTACTTCATTGAACTGCTCCGGGCGGCGAAGCCGAAGGATTGCGGCAAAGGCGGGGAGCTTAATCTGCGGCGCGCCGATCGCGGGGTCGTACTCCTGCTCGGCCACTACAATGCGGATTTCAGGCTTGGTTTCCGCCAGGACCTCACTGGTCAGGTCACGCCCGCTGAAGAAGATACCCATCATGTTCTCGAAGAAGATCAATCCGGATGTTCGGTCGGGGAAGAGGTCGTCCTTCGCGGTGTAGAATTGATGCAGGTCACGATACAGACTTAACGCGGCAATTCGACGCGGTACCGACACGTTTGGCAGAACGCCCTCACCAGATTTGCTTGGCAAGGCAAAGGCGGCGGGACTCGTCGGAGCCACCGTCTTGCCGTCTACCGATGCCCGAAAGACCAGCTTGCTGTCTTCGACTTGCAGTCCCAATGCCAGCCAATTCGAATCGCGTACTGCTTCAACGATTCCTGCGAAAGACAGTGCCGCCAGAGGATTGTTGCTCTGTTGCTCGAGAAGCCGAGCAACTTTTGGAAGCTGCATCAAGGGCTTGAGGTTCGTAAAGACTGTGGCGATGACATCAGGCCCCGCTGCCCGCTTCGCAGCCTGGTAGGTGGTGTTCGACACCAAACTTGCACCTTTGGCCTCGGCGCGAAGTTTCAGGACGGCTTTGAGTCCCTCTGAACGGTTGGCAAGGACCAGCCGTTTGCCGATGATCGCGTGTGCTTCTTCTCCGTTGAACGTCCACGCCGTAACACCATCGTACTCTGTGGATGCCACTTGATTGGATTGACCCTTTTTCTCGGCCTCGGCTCGAGCAATGTTAAGGAAAAACTCGTGAAGTCGTTCCAGCATGTGCTCATCTTCAGCGTCGATGATCAACAATACCGTGTCCTCCGGACATACGACAAAGGTTATGCCGCCGCCGGTTAGTTTCGCCAGGCCGGTTCGCCAATCTGTATCCAGCGTGATCTCTATAAAATTGATTATATTGAGGAACTCTTTGAACTGAGGTTTCGATGCCTGCTTCTGGTATACCGGCAGCGCAGTAACAGCCGCGGTTGCTTTGTCGTTGGTGAATACTTCGAGCAGCGCTCTCGGCTTGGACAGTTCCAGCACAATCACCGCATCTTGCGGAATCCACTGGATTGCCGGGGGCAAGGTTTGCCCCGCCATCGTGGTCTGCAACATAAATGCGGCCAATGTCAGGGCCAGTACAAGTACAAGTTTCTGAGACATACCATACCTCCGGGATTTTTATAATAATCATTTGTATTTCATTTCATGCCCAATTATGCCGACCAGATGTTACCGTTTTGTTACCGTTTTGTCACGGTTTTGTCCTTTTTTGTAATTTTTTACTGAGACCAGTTTCGTTTTATTGACAACCTTCGAATCAAATAGAGGCTTAAAAGGTAAAAGGCAAAACGGCGTAAGCCGCCCGAATTTTGGCAACTAATCCCAAACAGCCCACGAACAACTGTCTTCTCACACTCTTACTACGCTTATGCGGCCTTAAAGGTTACAGTCTGCGCGGCAAGGACGGCAAGTGGCGAGTTGAAATAAAACCAGATGGAAACATTACTGATAATTGAAGACGATGCTACGATGCTGCGGGGGCTTGAAGGATAACTTTGAGTTCAAGGGCTACTGCGTACTTACCGCAGGTGATTCGACGCTGCGTGTGTTCAGCTTTACAGTCATTTCTTATCTTATCATTCGTTACTTAGTTAGAAATCTTTGCTTTTCTGCCAGGCATTCTAATGTCATTGTTGGAAAAATCAAGCTTAATCCCGAATCTAAGTTTTTTCCGAAATGTCGGGTGTGGCCAGATTTTCTGGCAAGCAATTTTAAGTTCATTTTGGCCTTTGAAGAAATTGGCCCATTCCCTTCGATTAAACTCAGGGTAAACTCAATGCGCTCAGGACAGGCTTTGATTGGGTTTAAATTGGGTTTGTTTTGGGTTTGTTTTTTCATAGCCCTTAGCCGCATTTTTCTTCATAATCCTTTGTAAATACACACTTTGCATCAATTTCACCCTTTCGGCAATTGGGTTTGAATTGGGTTTGTTTTCACCAAGTGTCCAATTGGATTTATTTTCATAATCCGTTGTATTATATGGATTTACATTCATTTGGGCTTTTCGGAAATTGGGTTTGTTTTGCATAAAAAGTAGTCAAAACTTCGTAGGTTTTTCCGCTGATTTCTGCCTGACAGGATAAAAGGATGTGTTTGACGGCATTTTGTGAGATGATGGCCATTAGGAACCCCCTGATGTCAGATGTCTGTTATCTGAAGTCTGATTTCTGTTGTCTACGAACAATAAACGATGAACTATCTACTTTTACTGTCCAACATTATTAAAGAATTCTAAGTCGTTTATACGATTA
>CAYQKF010000132.1:0-13852 GCA_964417935.1 uncultured Pirellulales bacterium | reverse complement strand
TCAATACGATTGCTATTGGTTTCGGCGATAAGAACAATCTGCGGGCCGGCGGTTCAGGTGTGGTGTACTTTGACGATATCAGGGTCGGCCATCCAGTACCCGCACAAGCCGAAATCGTAAATATACTGGCTAACGGCGGCTTTGAGGACGGTGTTCTTGAACCGTGGGGTTTCTGGGGCGACGCTACCGCAGAAGTGGTTACAGAATTGGTGGGCGCAGCAGTGCCCGAAGCTCCGATTGAGGGAGACTCTTGTCTGCATATTACGGTTAACTCAGCAGGTGCAAATGACTATGATTATGGCCTGAACCAGGGAGGACATGTTTTTGAAGCAGGCAAGAAGTACACTGTTTCGGCCTTTCTCAAGTGCAACCAAGGTACAATGGATATCCGTTTAAAACCGGAACGTGGAGCAGACCCGTGGGAGGGATATGGTGAGCAGGTCTTCACCATGACTGAAGAATGGACGGAATACAGCGTAACAACTCCTGTGTTTACGGAGGACGTCAATCCTGCTTCCATCACATTCCACATAGCTTTTGCAGCAGGTGAGTTCTGGGTAGATGGCGTTAGATTTTACGAAGGCGACTATGTCCCACCTGATGGAAGTACCCCACCAGTGGGGTACTGGAAGCTTGATGATGGCGCCGGGACCATAGCAGTTGATTCAAGCGGCAATGGGAACGACGGCACACTTATCGGCGACCCACAGTGGACGACCGGAGTGTTAGACGGCGCGCTGGACTTCGACGGCGACGGCGACTACGTGGACTGCGGGAACGATCCGCTCTTTGATATCACCGGCGAGATTACGGTTGCCGCATGGTTAAATATCAGGTCAATATCCAATGCGTGGACAGGTGCCGTCGTTAAAGGTGAAAACGCCTGGAGGCTTGGCAACGTGAACATGGACCCGAGGTTCCACTTTGGTATCACTATCTGGAGTGCACCCGATACCGCTTCAGTCGATGGAGCCACTGCGGTTGGCTACAACGAATGGCATCACGTCACCGGATCGTTTGATGGTGCAAATATCAACGTATATTTGGACGGAGTGCTTGATGCGAGCGTCCCAACTACTGAGCCCATAGGCATCAGTACCACAAACCTATTTATTGGCGAGAACTCAGAATCCACAGGCCGCCCCTGGGACGGCCTTATTGATGAGGTCATGATCTTCGACATAGCGTTGTCTGCGGATGAGATTCTCGAGCTTGCGAGTCAATAAATAACTGGATTGTGGAAGACCTGAATCAGGACGACAGTGTTGATATGAGGCTCTAAAATTTGAGATTGTGGCGTCCGCCTTTGGTGGACTCGCAAGGGCAGACGATAGGGCAATGGATTTGCGTTAATTCGGGGCTTATACCGAATGATTCGGTATAAGCCCCTTTTTAAGTGATAAATGATTAACGATTATTGATTCGGCCATGGGTGGATCTGCGATACGCCTGTTAGAAATCCGCCCATTGCGGATATCCTTATTGAATTTCGTATTTCGTTTCTGACTTTGTGCCTTTTATTCCAGGTCAAATGGCGTGTTATTTATCGGCTCGAACCATCCCAATTTCATATCGGCGGAATCAACACCATAGACATTTTTATTGTCTAACTTAGCCATTTCGCGCGGCTCAATGTGGCCGTCGGCCCATGCAACATTGGCACGACCCCTGTGCCGAAAATGAATAGATGGTGACATGTAAAAGCTCGTTACGACCTGGCCGTTGCTAACAGCAAAAGGCGGCTCGGCAAAAGAATATTCGAGAAGAGACCTTCCATCATTAGCCATCGCTGTATCCCCAAACATCAACGTTTCACCCGGCGCAGCAATCTCCGTCATACGGGTCGTCCGGGTATAGGCTTCTTTCCAGTCTTGTGTGCCGTTGATACCATATTGCCAGATGCGACTGCCGATATAAGTCATATTGTAGCCGTAACCGCCGCAGCCCTGTTCAAAGTTTGTCTTCCAATCCTGTCCCTTTACAAAATCCACCTTTGCCGGACATTCTTTGACCCGGCCGTCAGCCAGATACCCAACCAAAGGACCTCTGCCAGCATCAAATGGCTCATCAAGAGCATCCCTTACGCCGTGCCAGCGCTGCGAACCGGCGCTGTCCCACATATCACTCGCAGCCGGAACATAAAAACCATCGTTTTCAATCGCATAGCCGGTACTTGCTATTAACAACTGGCGAAGATTAGATTTGCAGACCAAAGTCTGCGTCCGTGACCTTGCGGCGGCCAAAGCCGGTACCAATATGGCCATTAGCAAGGCAATCACCGAAATGACTACCAATATCTCAACCAATGTAAAAGCTTTTTGTTTTTGGTTACACATAGATTTAATCAAAGCAAACATATCGTCAATAACGCCATTGTTCCGTTTCAAGCCATTGAGCAGCAAAAACAGCAAGGTCAAAAGCATCAATAATTAAGTCTTTGGGCTTTGCCAAATCGCATCTTGCTATCCAGTCAGCCTGGCCAAAATGACTCTGCCACGCCGAAGCAAACAGGGCAAAATCAAACATATCGACCACGCCGTTCAAATCGATATCTGCACTATGCTTTTGCTCTTTCAGAACACCTATCGCCTCTAAATCAAATCCTCCGGAAGGATGCAGTGGCACCAACGATGTATTCCAGGCATCGTAAACCGGATGATTATTTGCATAGCAATCCCAAGCAGGCCGGGTACCCGGGTCGATGTGTTTTACAGCCTCATCGTAGAAATCGCCGGTACCGGGTATATCGACTATTCGCACATACCTTATGTCATTGATATCAACCAAGCCTGATATGACACTGGGTTCGTCGGCTATCTCCTGCAAATCAAAGGGCGTCCCCGTGCACTTACGCCGCGAATTCGGATGCTTGCCGGCAAGATTATAGACATTGCTAATCTCGATAGTGCCGAACAAGCCTACTTGTTGCCCTGTCAAAGAGACCGCAGGAAATCTGACGAAATCCTCACCATTGGAAGATACCTCCACGTATGCTAATTCAGCGAACATCTGTCCGGCAGCGGAGCCGGCTGGCGTCGTGAACTCAGAAAGCAAACCATTCTCAAAGACCGCAAAGTCATACCCCCCACTATTGCGAATCGCTTCGTCAAACATTAAAGTTATTTGACCGGGAAGAACACCTTGATTGATTTGCTCTCTACTGAGGTCACCCAGACTAAAGATGTCATCATCTCCCCTGCCTGTTGCCGGCCCCAGGGCCTTATTCGGCTCACACCACCGAGGGTCCACGCCCGGTGCCTGGTCGTAACTTACTACCGCGGTGGCCCAGCCCCGAAATATCGGGTTTATAACCGCATCCTCGTCAGCAGGAGCAGCGCCACGCCAGTCAGCTCCGATATATCCGTTTACTCCTGCCTCCGTATAGGGACTGGTATATACAAACGCTGACTTGCCTACGAGGGTATCGACTGCAAAATACGCCGGCGTATTCATACCCCAATCACCGACATCGCTCGAGCTCAAGGAAAACTCCAGGCTCTTTACCGTGCCTAACGAGGTTAAATCAACGTACCGCCACGTGTTCACGATGTAATCGGCGATATTGTCCGCAAACCGGTAATCAGCTAAGTAGAAATCAACCGTGCCTGTCACAACGCCGTCAACATCTTTGCCTGTAATAGTAAGCATGAACCAGTCCCGGTCATTGCCGCTCTCACCGCCGAACTTTTTAGCGAAGGCATCGCCATTAAGCATCGAGTAGTAAGTACAGTTGTTATTTGTTACATACAAGCCGTCAACAACGCCCGCTGTGTTCAGCGTAACCCTCGGCGGCAAAGCCCAGCCGACATAACCGATAGCATAGTTGTCCGAATTTCCCTGGCCCCCTCCCGCAACGGCATTATACTGAACTGCCATCCCTGCTGTTGTGGTATCGGTGATGTTCGAATATGAAAAGCCGTCCCACGAGGCCCACGCAGAATCATAATTGTTACTAAAGTAGGCGCTGCCGCTGGTAAAGCCGCCCGACTCATCTGAGCCGTTCCAGTATGATTCAGCCGACAAGCTCAAATCTTCGAAAGTAGTTATATCAGCATTTGCTGTACTTACTATTGTCAAAACAGCGATTAAACAGACTAAATTTTCAAATTTCATCAATCTTCCCGAAGCCATAGTTTTTGCTCCTCCAGTTAAATTGCAATTTGCCTTTCAAAAACCTTCCATTTCATTCTCTTTGTTTCCGTTTTTACTCCACACGAAAACTTTGCGTACAATCTCATTTTCATTATCTTTTTCTTTTTACTAATAGTCTGTAACCTCTAATTTAATGGGTGGCAGCCCTTATCGCTGGGGTGCTTAAACAAAAAAAGCCGCCGTTCCCACGAAAGGAACGGCGGCTTTTTTCATTCAGTCCAATCCGAATCCCGACCAATAGCATCAGGCCGGAGACCTACACTTGCATTCCAACTCGCGAGAACACCAGGGAACCCACTTCACAATCCAGCACCAATAAATTAAGCTTTAGCTAAATTTATTGGTGTTGGACAAACTTGTCCCCGCGAAAGCGGGGAGCGGGGATGGGTATCCCTTATGAGTGTGTAACCAACTACAGGCAGGTTTTCTGACTTGCGTCTTACCTCGAGACTCCTTCCCATCCAGTGTTAATTTTCGCTAACAGATAGTGGATAAAAATGCCTCTTGGATTTCCGACCAATGTCGGAGCAGACGCTTACAGCGGCGCGGCCGTTACGGATTTTAACCGTATTCCCATTTGACTATCCCAAAGCACAGCTTCAGGACCTGCAGTCAGGCTATATTCTTTTCAAAGAACAGAAAAATGCTATCACACTATCCGGCAATGGTCAAGCAAAAAAAGTTTTTTTTAGTACCTCAAATAAATAATGATGCCCGTCAGAATCAAGATAACAGCTACGCATATACCCAGAGCAGTTATAAATACCCAGATAAAGCGTTTGTTCTGCCTGGATACGATGTATTTGAGGTATCTGTCGCTCGTGGCAAAGGTGCGGCTCATCTGCATGATACTGTCGGTCTGGGCGAGGGTACTCTGGTTCAGTTTGTCCATAGTCTGGTTAAATTTGTTAAAGCTCTCAGTCATCTGTACATCCGTATCGGCAGCGGCGGCAAGCTGATGGTTGATATCAACCAGGGCATCGGTTTGTTTGGCGGTCTCATTAGGGATTTTTTCAACAGCATCCAAAAACTGCTGATTCTTAGCAGCGGCTGATTTTAACTGCTCGATAAGCTGCTCTGTTATTCGCTTTTGATTTTCCACAACTGAAGGAAAACTCTCGAGCAAACTGGGCAGTTGTTCCATTCGGCTCATCAGATTTTCATGCTGAGTAACCTGACGGCCCAAATGCTCGTTAATATCCTGCAGTTGCTCAACGAGTTTATTAAAGCCCTGCTGAAGTTTTTCGAGCGATTCATGTTTGTCCATCGGCGGGACCGCTTTTACGACAAGCTTATCACTTTGCTGCCCGGTCCGCCCGACATCATCAACAGCCGTCTCAGTGGACTCGGAGTCCTGGTTGATTAAACCTTCGTCATCTACGTCCGGCTTATAATTTGCAGCCCTGGATAATTTATGAGAACGCAGCCAGCTACTCGTTTCCGCCCAGATGTCTTTTATAGTCATTTCTCAATCCCTAACTCGATTCCCAATCCTCGATGCCCGCAGATTGGCTAATTACCACTGGCCATATTAAAGGATTTTACTGCTGCATAGTCAAGTTATTTTTGATCCTGTCCACCCGAAAAACTCGGTCCTCCTTATCGTAAAAGGACTTACGTGAACTTGCTACATGCGACTAATTGTATTATCTTGGCGGCATGAATACCATAAAGAACCTTCTGACAAATCTCTGCAATCTTCCTGATTGTGCTTGCGAGCTGTTCCGGTATGCCTTGATTTTCCTGTGGGCCATCTTCTGTGCTCCAGCCCAAAAAGCAATGCCCGTTTTTGATTTTCGTGCTCGGATAGAGTTTATGGTAGGGACTATTGGCACATAGCAACAAATAAGGAGGAGAAACAGTTTTCTTCCTCAAACTGCTTCCCCTTTTTCGTTTGAAAAACGCATGTACTTACTCGTCGATTCTATCGCTTTGTTTAATTGGGCCTACTCCGCTGCTTAAAGGAAAGTGTCTCTCATGTTTGATTCTTTCATAACCTTTATCTAATTCCTCATCAGTAGGTGGGGTATTACCCATTTCCGCAAACCTGGCTTTTACCATGCGGATCCAATCTTCCTTTGAAGGGACTTCAAATTTAGCTTCTCCGGGTAAATTCTGCCAGCGAACCCAAACTTCGTAGGGACCGCCTGGTAATTGTATTTCATGAACCCCATTCTTAACTCCATATATATCGAGAGATTGTCCATCTTCAGATCGTATTTGAATTTTACCATCTTTAAGAGTTCCCAAACGCTTAGCGCCGCGAAATGGCTCAAGTGCAAATTCGACCTTTGCAAAACCAGGATAACTTACATAAGCTAAAGGGCCTCCGCTACAACCTATTTTCCCTGCATAAACGCTGTCATTGAAGATTACCATCGAACCGAGTAATGTCCATCTACTGAATCTAAACGAAGTATCATCAGCTCTTTTGAGGCGATTATCAACAATCTTTATGCCCGGTGTAAGGTTCAACATATATACACGACCATCGTAGTTCTTAGCCAACTCGAAACTTCTTGGCTTCAAATCTGTAAAGTCAATCTCGAAAGAATCTGCTTTGGTAGCGGAATCATTCTTACCAGGTACAATGCTGAGATTAACTACAAAACGCCCTTTTCTATTCTTGCCGGCGACATTAACCCGAAAGTAGCGCGACTTGCCTCCGCCTGCCAAGCCCACGCTTCCTCCTCCTGCGCCGGCACTACCGCTACCGTTGAACCTGTAGCTATCCAATGGCTGATTTGGATCCATGGAGAAGAAGCTTATATCCACGGTATAATGTTTATGAATCTTGTCTTCTGTAGATAGTGAGGCAAGGCAAGCCGTTGTTAGGCCAACAATTGCAAAAACAGACAGAGTCAGTTTTGCTTTGCGAATATTATGTTTGTTAGTTGCTTTCATAATTACTCTCCTTAAAATAAGCATAGTTTTTCGATTTTTCCACAAACCCCATTCCAGCGACATAAACATTCCGTTCAGAATAATGGAGTTGTAACGGTTTTTCTAATAGGCCTATAGAATCTGTTTTGTCAGATACGATTGGTTTGGATGTTTTGAAATAAGTTGTTAGATTGATAAACTGCAGAGTAAGCTGAAGGCAGAAAATAACCAAGAAACCTGCTGCAACCGGAAAAGGAACAGAAATTCGTTTTCTTAACCAGCCTGGAGTTTTTCTTCTTTCAGCGTTCGCAGAATATACAGCATCCTTGATATACCTTCGATTTGAGCCTCTCAATCCTTCAGGTGTTTTGAGCTCTTTTGATGATTCTGCAAACTCTCGAATTAATGCTTCGTTTCTTTTTTCGTCTTTCTTGTTATCCATGGTTTTAAACCTCCTATTCAGAGGAACTGCTTTTTGATAGCATCTCACATAATTTTTTCCTGCTTCTATGAACGTGGCTTTTGACAGAATTTAGCGGCATCCTCATAATGCCTGCTATTTCATCGAGTTTTAAGCCTTCAATAAATCTTAAGAGTAAAATCTGTCTTTCTGGTTCTTTGAATTGTCTGATTATATTCAAAACAAATTTAAGCTCATCTGGTGATGAAACTTCCTGAAAAACAGAGGGTTTATTGCTTGGCATCTCTTCAAGTGAGCAGACATCTTCTTGAATTAGCCTTTTCCTGCGCAAGGTTTCTAAAAGTACGTTCCTTGCGAACCCGAATATGAATGCCTTTAAACTGTGTGAGTTGTCAGATTTGAAATTTTTGATTGCTGCAACAAATCTGGCAAAAGTTTCTCCGCATTGATCTTGTACCATTTGATGATTGCCTTGTGAATAGTAAAAGAAACGATAAATAGGAGCTTCATACGCATCAAGCAATATTTCATAGGCCTGCTCATCGCGAGCAATTAATTTCTTAATAAGTTCCCTGTCTGTAACGATTTCCATCATATATCATTTAACCAGAGTCATTACAATGTAGCCACAAATCATAAATCGTTCTAAATATAAAGTTGCACTTAAGCAAAAATAGTTGCAAATAATCTTAATAAAGCAAAAAAAATTAGTCTTGAGGACCATTTCTATCTGCATCTCGTCAACAAATGCAAAAAAGTAGACCTTCAGATACCTGTCCACCCGAAAAACTCGGTCCTCCTTGTCATGACATCTATTTCAATGCTCAAGGGAATAATGGAAGTTAACTCAAAAAAGGAATTATAGCATTTGATGGTGTAAACTGGGAAATAAGGAGTTTGGGAATGTAAATATAATCATCCCGGTACAAAGGAGTGACAGGATGATTGTTTCTTCCTATACCTTCGTTAATCCCATTTTTTTATGATACCCCTCAAAACGAGATTATACAGACACGACTTTAATTGTTGGTGGAGGTTGTCTTTTTTGTTAGAATTGCGGCAACAGGATAAAACAAATGCCGTTAGTATTGAGAGACACCCTTATGAAGACAAGAGTTTTTACCCGGTCGCAGCATAATCCAATCATTTCACCTTTGGATTTGCCCTTCCCGGCAGCCGCCGTCCTTAATCCCGGTGCCACCGAGCAGGGCGATGAGGTCGTCTTGCTGCTGCGTGTCGAAGACCACGCCGGATACTCGAACATCCATATAGCACGCAGCAAGAACGGAGTGACTGATTGGAAGTTCGAGCAAGAGCCAATACTCCGCTACGGTGAGCAAAACTGGCGGTATGAGCAGTGGGGCTGCGAAGACCCACGAGTCACATACTTGGCAGAAGAAAAACGCTGGTATATCACTTATACTGCCTACTCGCCCAACGGTGCGGCCGTGGCATTGGCTCGTTCCAATGACCTTGTTCATGCTGAACGAATTGGACTGCTCTTTTCCCCAAACAATAAAGATGCAGTGCTGTTCCCACAAAAATTTGGGCACCGATGGGCGGCACTCCACCGCCCGGACGCCGGTGGAATGGAACACATCTGGTCGGCCTATTCGCCTGACTTGGTGCACTGGGGTGAGCCACACTGTGTGTTGCCGGAGCTTGGGGGCGCTGCATGGGATGGTGCAAAGGTAGGTGCAGGGCCACCTCCAATTCTCACGGAACACGGCTGGCTTCTGATATACCACGGTGTTAAGGCTTATGGTGGTCAACTTGTTTATCGAGCCGGTGTAGCTCTGTTGGAGAAAGACAGGCCTCACAAAGTTGTTGCCCGCTCACGAAACTGGATATTCCAAGCCGAGGCGCCATACGAGATGTCTGGTTTGACGCCAAACGTAGTGTTTCCGACCGGCCTGCTAATTCGGGGCGATGAGTTGTGGATGTACTATGGAGCTGCGGATACTTGCACATGTCTGGCGACGGCTAAATTAGACGAAATTCTGGCATTGGTCACAACGTGACGTATTTGCAGTTTTTTTAGGCTGTCCACTCGAAAAATTCTGTCATCCTTGTCATTGTGGTTATGCCTTGATAACCCCAATACAATGCAAAAACATACTCACTCCTTCACGGAGGGGATAAAGGGGCCCCCTACACTTCTCTAACCTCTTACACACATAACCTTTCTTCTACCCTAACTGTGCTGCCTGCTTCTTTTCTATCCTGACAGTATCATCAACTCTCGAACCTTTTTCCGTATAGGTCTTAGCGCATTCGCGAGAGATTTTTGTCTCTGCAAGTGGCCGTCGCACTGAGGACAAAGCTACTCCTGCCTTCAGAGCTGTCATTATACCAACAGCCTCAGGATAGTTTTCTGCAATAAAGAGCTTGCCCGGCCCAAACGGCCCCACATTGTCATTCCCGCGAAGGCGGGAATCTATTCCTCTGGATAATTAAGTTCTGGATGAGTTTCTTTTTTAGCTTTGGCTTTTGGTGCTTTGTTGAACGTTACATTCACTCCCTCCGAATGTGGATAATCAACAGTCTTGCCACTCAGTAGTTCTTCTACTGTAAGGATTTGCATTGTAGCGTGCTTGGTTCCCCAAGGCGACTTGTAAAATCCGGCGCTCGCTGCTTCAGCCCGCATCGGCTTTGTTGCTTTTTGCATACAAATAAACACCCCTATTTCCGCTTTCTCACGCTCAACAACGCCTCGCAAGTCCCGAACATGCCCTGGACCTGTTTGTCCTGCCTTAACAGATAAGATGATCTGTTTGGTTTTTGTCTTCTTGTTTTCAGCTTCATCGTGAAAATAAAGCCTACCATCAATTCCCTTATCCGCTCCCTTCTTTTGTTCGACAGGACGCGCGCCAACCAACCCCAGCGCCCACCACTGGAACTGATACGGATCGTTTTCAGCTAAAGTCTTTGCATCCGGCAAAGAAACAGGTTCTCCTATCACATGATACTTCACTTGGTTCCCGAACATATCTTTGAGTCTGTGTTTCATCAAAGCCACTGCCAGATGAGTAACATCAATTCCTATCCAATTCCGATTAAGTCTTTGGGCAACCGCTATCGCTGTTCCACATCCGCAGAACGGATCAAGTATCGTATCACCTCTATTGCTCCCGGTCTTGATAATGCGGTCAAGTAGCGCCTCTGGCTTTTGTGTAGGATAGCCCATACTTTCCTGCTGTGAACCGTGAAGATGTTCAATGTCATCCCAAATATCTGTTACCGGTCTTCCCGGCATCTCATCCAAATATCTTTTCTCCCTAACAACTTTTCCCTTTTCCGGAACGATAACCCGTCCATCCTTCCATGTCTTTGTCATTCGCTCTTTCGTCCACCGCCAAACCCTGACAACGCCACTTCCAGGCGGAAATTCATATGTGAGATTTGGTCTGTTCTTGTTCGGATTGGTCAAGTCCCCCAGCATGTAACGACGCCCTGTTTCCTTCTCAACATGGCGATAAAATTTTTCAATGTAAGCTGGATCGTTTTCGGTGTATTGCTTCTTAAATACAGATTCTTCTGTCTTTCCGTAGCACAAAATTATATCGTGCGCCCGTGAAAGACGCATGGTTGTATGTGATTTTGGCTGTGCCCGTTTCCACACGATTTCATTTTTGAAGTTTACAGGCCCAAACACAGCGTCCATTAACATCTTCAAGTAATGGCTCGCTGTCGGGTCACAATGCAGATAAATCGATCCGGTCGGTTTCAATACCATGCGCAGTTCTATTAACCTTGGAGCCATCATTGAAAGGTAAGCCATCATATCACTTTGGCCTAAAAATGTCAGAAAACCCTGCATCACTTCAGAAACCCGCTGAGGCCCGGTTTCTACTACATCGTGATACGATGCAGCAGCGGCCTGATCCCATCGCCAGGTGTCCCCGAAGGCCTTAATCTGAGCGGCTGCACGGCTGCCATTCTGTTCTGCAAAAAGCACGTTGTAGTCTTGTTCGCTCTTGAAAGGCGGGTCCAAATAAATAAGGTCTATCGATTCGTCTTTGATGTAACGTCGAAGAATATCAAGATTATCACCGTAATATAAAACGTTTTTTGTCATACATTAACACCGTCAATAATTTAGGCATTCATAAGGCTCCTTTCCCTTCTAAACCGAGCCTTCAATTGCAATTTAATCTATTCCATTGTTTCTTAAGTCTCTTGTGTGTCCAATGAGCTTCCGCCGGTCTGATCAACGCTGTAAATCATAGTCGCCCTTCTCAATCGATCCTCGGATTCCTTTTTCCAAAATTCAACAATATTCAGCCCCCTCCTCTTTCGTGCACCAGCATACTGGCTTACATCAAGCATATAAGCCTCATATATCTTGCCTTTCCGTCCACTGACAGTTACTCTTGAACGCACCAAGTGGAGTAGTTTCAGATCAACAAGCTCGTGAATCGCATCAATTTCCTCCCCCTTGGCATCTTTGTCTATCAAGAAACAATTATAATTGGCCTTTTCCAAACAGAAATCTCGGATTCTCGTAAATTGGGCATCAAGCCCTTGGGCATCTTCAGAAGAATCTAGTTTGAATTCCTCACGCTTAGAAGTATCATGCTCTCCTGCTGCCACATTAACGTCTTCCGCACCAATACGTTCACCCGCACGTCCTCCTCCACTTCGTTCCCTCGCAATATCTATGGATTTTCTAAAAACGGACAAGAAGTCTCTTGCTACTCCTCCGCTAGCAAGAACAAGCCTGTCCACAGCCCCATCAGTTAGGAACCTGCTTATTGGTTGAAGTTTCGCTTCTCTCGAAAAGTTAGTTAGTATCTTCTTCAAAAATTCCCGGGCCAAGTCGTATTTTTCTAAAGTAAGGTCCAAATCGATGGCATCGGCATCATCACCAAGCTTGACCCCAGTAGGCGGATCGCCATGAACGTACCAACTTGATCTATGTCGTATAGTTCCAATCTTCAGCCATAGACGCTGACCTTTCGCTACCCTATGAAAATAATCAACGACGTATGGCTGGTCCTGTCGCTTTATGTGGTATAGATCGTCCAAAAAAAGGAAGGAGTCCCCATTCGATAGTTTGACCATGTCGCCGAATATCCTTTGATAGTCTAAGATATGTCGATGCAGAAAGTCTATTTTTGAGCGTTTGAAGCTCTCTCTAAGCTCCTCTGTTTGTCGATTCGCTTCACTTGCCGCGACCTTAGCTTTCGCTCTTACAACTGGATGAGAAACACCTACTTGAACCTCTCCGGTCTGTTGACCCTCGTGTTGTTCTTCTGTGATCTTTTGTATTTCTGCTTCATCCGACGAATGTAGTTGTTCTTCAAGTTCCGAAATCTGTTTTCCAAGTCTATCGGCAAGTTTAGCACAAACCTTCTTGTTATATGATGCGCAACTTGGGGTTGTTCCGAACATCTTTTTCCAGAAAGATTTTCTAGTTGCCGGATGAATAGCTGCAGTATTTATCCAATTCTGGAATTCACGGAAAGTTGCAATTAACACACTAAGCAACACATCGGGATAACTGTGACCTTTGAAGGTTTCCAAATCAACATGTGCTATCGGCCGGCGGCTTATCGTTAAGTCAGCTCCAGCTTTTCTAAGCAAGCTGGTCTTTCCAGATCCACGTCGTCCAAATACAATGTGATGCCGCTTGTTGGTTGCCCTGCGCAAAGTACCTGGGGCTGGCTCGACAAAATACTTAACTCCTTCCTTTGTTGATCTCATTGCTTCCTCAACCATTGTAGCTAAATTCTGCATGTTTTCGGAATTTAGAATATCTTCCATATTAACGCCCCTCTATTGTCTTCTGATTTTGCAAAATTGGTGGAAACTACAACCCACTAATTTTTCGCTTATTTATAATACCCAAAACCACAATTCCCGTCAACACAAGGAATTCCGCATGCTTTAGGGAGATTATAGGGGATAGAGTTCGGATTTCAATAGTAAAAAAGGTCAGCCAAAAAAAGTTGCTTTCTTGCCATTTTTTTGTTGTCTTTATTTGGTAATCTGTTAAAATATGCCTATGTTAGCCAGCAGGCTAACATAAACCGCCCGTAGGCGGTAGATATAGCGGAGAACCGCACGTTTTCGTATCAGCAGATACACGCCAAAAAGCATTCTATGGCAATAAAGCCAAGCAAAACAAGATTATGAATATAGTTACGAAAATTCGTAATACAATCTTTCAACTCCTTGTTTTTTATGCACGTTTTTCTATGAGTGCCTTCATAACTGCTTGAAATGCAGAAAGTTAAGTCTCAATCCCAATATAAGGAACTTTTGTATTGTTGTGCCTTTTGTGCCTTTTGTGGCCATTAAAATCAGTAATAATTCGTGTCCATTAGTGAAAATTCGTGGCTAACCCAACTTTCGCAGTTAAGCATTGAAATCGGTACTTTTGATAGTGCCAGG
>CAYQKF010000131.1:0-13886 GCA_964417935.1 uncultured Pirellulales bacterium | reverse complement strand
CCAAAAGAGTTACAGGGTATATTTCTTATCAACCCACCAACTTTTTTGCAGTTGAGCCTTATTTTTTAACTTTTGGCACATCGGGGACGTTTGTTTTTGGGAGCCATTTTGCGAGCTGCTTTTTTACACGGTTGTACTTAGGATCATTGGCGAGATTTTTCCACTCCAGCTCGTCATTGCGGTGGTCGTAGAGCTCTTCGGTGCCGTCGCTGTAACGGATGTATCGGAAGCGTTCGGAACGTAACGAATGGTTATTTCGGCCGTGCGTTGTCAGGGCCGGGCGGTCCCATTTGGCTTTCGGGTTTTTCAATAAAGGTAAAAGACTTTGGCCTTCGAGCTCGGGCTTCGCAGTCAGACCACAGATATCTATCAGCGTCGGGTAGATATCGAGCATAGTAACGGGTCGTGAGCAGCGTCGGCCTGGTTTAGTGATGCCGGGTGCGATGACCATCATGATGTTATGCGTCGCTTCTTCCCAGAGTGAGAATTTGCGCCAATGCAGCTTTTCGCCTAAGTGCCAGCCGTGGTCGCTCCAGAGTATAATCACAGTGTTGTCGGCATAAGGACTTTTATCGAACGCATCAATTAGGCGCCCCACGCAGGTGTCAACAAAGCTGATAGAAGCGAGGTAGCCCTGGACGGCTTTGCGCCACTGATTGTAGTCGATGACCTTTTTGTGGTCTTTCCCGGGATTGGCCATTTTTCTGCCGATGGGGGGGACATCGTCAAGGTCGTTTTCGTTGATATTCGGCAAAGTTACCTTGTCGGGGGGGTACATATCGAAATATTTGGGCGGTACGTACCAGGGCAGATGGGGACGGAAGAAGCCGCAACCGAGGAAAAACGGTTTGTCGTGCTGTTTGCGCAACTGCTCTATGGCCCAGTTAGCGACCTGCGAGTCACCCATCTCTCCGTCGGGCACGTCCACCGGACCCCAGTCGAAATGCGCGGTTTTCGGGATACCGTTCAGTGGTCGGTTCGCAGGCATCGGGTCATCGGGTTTGTTCTTCTGCTGAGATGGGAAATAGTCCTGCCACGATGGCGGGTCGGGGAAGCCTCCGTGATAAATCTTGCCTCCACCGACCGCGCTGTAGCCGTGAGCCATAAAGTGCTGCGGAATCGTAACGGCGTTACTGAGGGCCAGCGATTTTCTCCAAGGATGGGGATTGTGATAGACACCGGAGGTTGAGGGAAGAATTCCGGTCATGAGACTGGCTCGTGAAGGATTGCAGGCCGGGGCTGAGCAGTGGGCGTTTGTAAAGAGCACGCCTCTTTGCGCAAGGCGGTCAAGGTTCGGGGTTTTTACGTCGGGATGCCCGCCCAGACAGCCAATCCAGTCATTGAGGTCATCAATAGCAATGAACAGTACATTAGGGTGTCCGGGCAGCTTCGAGGCCGGCTGCTGCGAAGCGTCGGCACATCCCGGCAATAGAAATGCTGCCGTGCCTGCTGTGGTTAGTTTTAGAAAATCTCTGCGATTCATAGCTCCAGATATTCGATTCATTTTTCTGCCTCCTGTTAGTTCGCATTGCTTAGGTTTCTGTCAGTGATTGCAATTATCCGATAGAAGTGCAGGTTTGTCAAATAAGTAAGTTTTTTCATTTTGCAGATAGCTCCGGTAAAACCGGGGGCTAAATATAAAGTTTAAATTTCAAGGAGTGACTGAAAATTTGTAAGGAAAAAATCGAGAGTTTAAAGAAATAGGTGGCTGTCCTTAGTTTTTGCCTTTTATCGGCTTCAGGAGACCTTTTTTGTTAATCTGCTTAAGCAACCGCCATTCGTGGCTGTCCCTAGTTCTAGTTACATTCGCTTAGTAGGCTCGGAGTTCTCAGCATTTTTTCCTGCGTGTGTCCATCCAACGAATCGCCAGCAACGCGATAACAATAGCTGTGTACGGCAACAGAAATTCAATGACGCTGCCTTGGCCGTAGGGAGACATCGAACATCCGCCACCCCCGCCTCCTCCACCTCCTACGGCAGCAGTGGTATCGCCTTCGATCAGGTAATATGGTGTAAAGTGCCTGGTCTTAAAACGTACAAGATCTACAGTTTCTCTTTCTATGTGAGTAACGTTTGTTATCCCATCCTGTCTGAACGTATCAGTAACTGGATCATACCAATATACCTCAACCGGGGAACCCAAAGGCTCATACGCAATAGTAATCGTAATCGGCACGCCAAATTGAATTCCGCTTGGACCAAACTCGTACTGACTTACACTCTTTCTGGATCCGAATTTTCGGGTGTTCTTTATTGTTGAGGTGTTGATCCACAGGTCGCACGGAAATGCCCGCGGCGGTACTTTAATACTGATATCGCCGGGATTTCTCAGGTGGCCTTCCGGAACTCCATATATTGCGTTCTTGGGATTCTTGTAAGAAACAAGTTCCGTCCACAATGGATTAGGTTCTACAAAAGTGCTTCCGGCGTAATAGATTTCCGTATTTGTGTTTCTGCCATCGGTCCATACAAGGTATGGAAAGCCAAGTTTGCATACTCCTATTGCCGGTTCGCCCTGGTATGAATTTGTGCCCTCATCACCCACGAAAATATTTGTTCCGAAACTGGAACTTAGCTCAGTAAAGTACAGGTCCGTATCATTTGGGTTCGTAGTGTTAACGTTCCGCCAATCCTGCCAGCAGGCAAAAACTTTCAGATTATTACCTGTGCTGCCTGTGACTGCAATCGTCGGGTCTGCTTGCTTATAAGCACGTTCATCCACTACGTCAGTATTTACGTTCAATGGCCCTTGTAGACCGTCTGTTGTAGAGGCATAGAATATACTTCCATTAGGATCTGTGTCGTCAACCCATAACAAGTGCAAAATCGTTCCTGTGTCTTCAGCGGCAATCACCGGACTCGACTGATTATTTGCATTGCTGACTATCGCCACATTTGTCCAGGGATTATTTGAGGCTGCCCCGTAAATGTCGCTTGGGCCATTTCGCTTATCCGTCCATACTACGTAAATCGTATTGGCAGAGTCTGCCGTAATGGCCGGTTCGATCTGATCGAAAGTATCATCAGGGGTGATTTTTGTCTTTGTTGCAAAGCCATCAATCGATGATGATATAAAAATATCCTGATTACCATCGCGGTTGTCCTGCCAGACGACGTGTGCCTGGTTCGGAGACTGACCGTCGATAACTATAGCAGGATCAACCTGATCGTCATCCGAGTCGTCATTGACCTTTATCGCAGTGGACCAGTTTATTCCGTCAATCGAGGTAGACATATATATATCCCAGTTTCCCTGCCTGTTGTCCTGCCAGACAACGTGTAGCTTGCTGCTGCTGTCCAACGCAATAGCTGGATAACACTGGTCGCCGGCATCGGCGGTCAGTTTGACCGAAGTATCAAATTTTTCAGCTCCTGCTGCAAGTTTACCAAGATAAATATCCCTGCTGCCTATTGGCCCTGCGTGCCAGGCCGACCAGATATTGCCGATGCTGTCACATACGGTTACGGGGCTGTTGCAATTTAGGCTATCCAGGTCGGAATTGACCTTTTTGTTCCGGCCGAATGAACGCATCTCGGTCATAATATAATATGTATACTCCTTCAATTCGTTTCCTTCAGAATCTTTAGCGGTTATGGTAATTTTCAATACCTGGTCGTAATCAAATATTGTGCTCGATTGGTAAATGAATGTGTAATTACGCTTCGTACCCAACCTTTGGCAATTACCATACTGACTCGTATAGTTTTCCTTGCCCCCTGTGTACACAGTATTACCGTTGACCTTAATTTCTACTGAGTCAGCATCGACACCTTCACCGTCATCGGTAATATTGAGACTTATCAGGTTGTTCAAAGGCACCTGTATCGAGTTGGGCAGTGGTGAGCAATTGTTGACGGTCGGCGGTTGATCTGGGGGCGTCTGGGCATACGAGTTGCCTGTAATAATAAAAAGGCCGATTAAGATAATGGGAAAAGTGATATGTACTCTCATCGTTCTGTCCTCCATAAGTTAAGTTTATTACGAAATTATAACTTTGCCAAACACTATTAGTCAACAAAAATTTCTATTTTTTTTGAGACTGTAGCATCATAACAGAGATATTTTCCAATCATATGTCGGGTCTCTGGGGGCAAAACCCCAGTTTCATTAGTTTTTCTGATTTTTTCATTACCCGGAAGCCTGGAATACACTGTAATGATGCTACAGTCTCAATTTTCCTGGTTTTTGTTTAAGAAATCTACCATTTCTTGAGTTGCGAAAGCAAGGTTAAGCGAATGGCCAGCTAAATGCACCTGTTTGGGCACCAAGGTAATAAAAGACTTGCGAAAGCAGATGGTGATTGTTATCTTATTCAGTTCGTTTTGTCGGCAGATGTATTGTAAAGGTTTGATTACGGGAAATTCGTGATGAATGTAACTAAAAAGAACCCAGGTCTATCAAAACTTGATGAGCTTTGTATTCAAACGATTCGGTTTCTGTCCATGGAAGCTGTACAGAAGGCAAAATCGGGGCATCCGGGGATGCCGATGGGAATGGCGCCTGCGGCTTATGTGCTCTGGACCAAATATATGAAGCATAACCCAGCTAATCCGAAATGGCACAATCGGGACCGTTTTGTTCTTTCAGCCGGGCACGGTAGTGTGCTGCTGTATTCGCTACTGCATTTGACCGGCTATGATTTAAGCCTTGATGAATTGAAGAACTTCCGGCAGTGGGGCAGTAAGACGCCGGGACATCCGGAATACGACCCGGAGCTTGGTGTTGAAGTTACGACCGGGCCGTTGGGGCAAGGGATATCTAATGCAGTTGGGATGGCAATAGCGCAGAAATATCTGGCTAAGTATTTCAACCGGGAAAACTTCCCCATTATCGATTACAAGATTTATGTCATTGCCAGCGACGGCGATTTACAGGAAGGAGTTGCCTCAGAGGCCAGCTCCTTAGCGGGACATCTGGGGCTGGATAATCTGATTGTTGTTTACGATGACAACCATATAAGCATTGATGGCGATACCGACCTGGCGTTTACGGAAGACAGGGCCAAACGTTACGAAGCATACGGCTGGAACGTGCAGGTAGTCGAAGGTGACGGCAATGATATGGCTGCTTTCGAGAAGGCGTTGGAAAATGCCGGGCGAGAAAAACAGCAGCCGACGCTGATAAAACTGCGCACGCATATCGCTTACGGCAGTCCGAATAAGCAGGATACAGCGGGAGCGCACGGTGCTCCTTTAGGCGATGATGAAATCAGACTGATTAAGAAGAATTTCGGCTGGGAGCCTGAAAAGAGCTTCCATATCCCTGAAGAAGTGTCGGCTTATATGCGAGAGGTTGCAGCGAAAGGGGCAGAGGCGGAGAAGGCCTGGAACAAGATGTTTGCCGATTATGCGAGGAAATATCCGGATTTAGCCGGGCAGTTCCGTAACGCCGCGGCTGGTAAGGTAGGTGTTAATCTTGATGAGATTCTGCCGAAATTCGAAGCTGGCAGCTCTATCGCGACACGCAAGGCCTCTGGGAAAATTTTGGATGCGTTGATGCCGAAGCTGCCATTGGTTATGGGTGGTTCGGCGGATTTGACACCTTCGAATAATACGCGGTTTGCCGATGTAAAAGATTTCCAGAAAGATGCACGCGACGGCAGATACATCCGCTATGGTATTAGAGAACACGCGATGGGTGCGATAATGAATGCGATTTGCGTAAGCGGTCTGCTGCGGGCTTACGGCGGAACGTTTCTGGTTTTCTCCGATTATATGCGGGCGGCAATTCGCGTTGCGGCGATGTCGAAGTATCCGACCATATTCGTATTCACCCATGATAGCATAGGCATCGGTGAGGATGGGCCTACCCATCAGCCGGTCGAGCAGTTAGCGAGCTTACGAGCGATACCGAATTTGATAGTGTTCAGACCTGCTGATGCTAACGAGACGGCGCAGGCGTGGAAGTTTGCATTGGAGAATCGAGATGGACCGGTGGCTTTGCTTTTGACCCGGCAGGGATTGACCGTTTTGGACCAGGACAAATATAATTCCGCGGCGAATCTAAGTAAGGGCGCTTATGTTCTGTCCGGTGCGGATAAGCCGGATGTGCTACTTTTAGCGAGCGGCTCAGAGGTTGGTGTTGCGCTGGAGGCAGCAGAAAAACTAACGACTGAAGGAATCGCTGCGCAGGTAGTTAGTATGCCGTGCTGGGAGCTGTTCGAGAAGCAGGGTAAAGAATATCAAGACTCGGTGATTCCACCGGGTGTCAAGGCGAGAGTCGGCATTGAGGCCGGTGTCGAATTAGGATGGAGTAAGTGGCTGGGTGATAATGGTATTTTCATTGGGATGTCGTCCTTTGGGGCATCCGCGCCCGGCAAGGTCTGCTTTGAGAAGTTCGGCATTACGGTTGAAAATGTCGTGAAGGCCACGAAGGAATCTATTGAGAAAAAGTGAGCTAAAGTGCCTAAAGTGACACTTGCGTGTCACTTTAGTTCATTTTAGGCACTTTCTAATTTCCTACGCCTATGGAACTTGGGCGGGACAAAACGGTTGGCCATATAATCTCCCGACTGAAATCGGCTAAAGCCGGGGAGGGGGTGGTTAAAGTCGAGGGGACGTGGGGGTCGTTCGCGCGTCTTTTAACGGCTTATATATCAGAGAAAACCTCTCGGCCTATTCTGTATGTATGTCCGCATATTGACGATGCGGATAAGGCCGCCGATGATTTGCATACCCTCGGGGGCGAAAGAATTGATACATTCGGCGCCTGGGAAGGTGAGGAGGACTTAGCGGACGCTACCGATGAGATTAGGGCTGAGAGATTAAAGACCGTCTCTCGTATCTCGTGCTTCATGCCTCGTTCGGGGAAAGGTGAATTTATTATCTCTGCGCCGGTACAGGCGCTTTGTCAGCCTATACCAAAGCCGGAAGCGATAGAAGCGAGCTGTCTTCGATTGGAAACAGACAGAGAAAAGTCGCCGGAAGAGGTGGTTAACTGGTTGATTGAAAATGGATTCGAGCGAGTGGAAAGGATTGATTTGCCGGGCCAGTTTGCACGCCGCGGCGGGATAGTTGATATTTATGCTCCGCTGGTACTCAAGACCCAAGACTCCAGACCAAAGACACAAAACCAGGGCCCTGCGTCGGAGGCTGAGGCTGTCAGGATTGAGTTCTTCGGTGATACTATCGAGAGTATCCGCGGAATCGATCTGGATACCCAGCGCTCGAGCCTGCAGATAGAAAGCATCAGGATAATTTCGGCGGTGTGCGGGACCGCAGACGAGCATAGGGAGCTTTTTGTAAATATCCTGCCGAAAGATACCATCATAATTTTCGAAGAACCGGGTGAGATTGAAGAAGTTGCGAACGTTTTTTTAGAACGGCTCGAAGATATAAGCCGGCTTTACAGTTGGTCAGATATTTACAAGGCGGCGTCCAATTTTACACAGTTGAGAATCTGCCGATTCGCCACGGGCCGGCCGGGCGATTTCCTCAAATTGGATATTAAAAGTGTGCAGCAGTATCAGCACAAGGCAACTTCGGTGTGGGCCGGTCATAAGGCGGCGCTGGCCGAGTTGGTGCAGGAGGCAAAACAAGGAAAAGAAGTGCTGCTTTACTGCGAAAGCTCGGCTGAGCTTAAGCGCGTAGGCGAGATTGTAACAGAGATTAACAAGACAATTCCGGCAAGATTCAAACTGCTGTCGGGATTTATTCACCAGGGCTTTGTCATAAATTCGTTAAAACGAATAGTAATAAGCCATCACGAGCTGTTCGGGCAATATGCGCTCAGGAGAAGGCGCAGGCCTGCACGGGCAACGTCTCCGGTGGATACGCTCAGCGATTTGCAGGAAGGTGATTATGTCGTTCATGCTTCCTACGGCATCGGCAAGTTTTCAGGGGTGAAAACGATACGGGAAAAAGACGGCACGAATGAATACCTTACAATTCAATATGCGGACGGCGTTAAAATCCAGGTTTCGGTACGTAACATCGCACTGGTGCAGAAGTATATCGGGACAAGTCCGAAACGGCCGAAGCTGAGCAAGGTCGGCTCGAAGAGATGGCAAAAGCAAAAAGAAAAAGTTGCACGTTCGGTTCGAGACCTGGCCGTAGAATTACTCGATGTTCAGGCGAGGCGTCAGGCGACAGGCGGTATTACATTTGGAGAAGATTCGAGCTGGCAGGTGGAATTTGAAGAGTCGTTCGCTTACCAGGAGACGCCGGACCAGACCACAGCCGTAGGGCAAATCAAAGCGGACATGCAGCAGGCCGTGGCGATGGACAGACTGCTGTGCGGCGACGTGGGCTATGGCAAGACAGAGCTTGCGATGCGTGCGGCGTTTAAGGTGGTCGAGAACGGAAAGCAGGTTGCTATCTTAACGCCGACAACAGTATTGTGTGTGCAGCACGGCAGAACTTTTACCGAGCGGTTTGCGGATTTTCCGGTTTGTATCGAAGTCTTAAATCGATTTAAGACTCAAAAGCAGGCAAAGGACATAATCGCACGGACAAAGGCGGGAAGAGTCGATGTGCTGATAGGGACACATCGGCTTTTCAGTGACGACGTAGGGTTTAAGGACATGGGGCTTTTGATAATTGACGAGGAGCAGCGGTTCGGGGTCGAACACAAAGAAAGACTCAAAAAGCTGCGCGTCAACGTTGATGTTCTTACGATGACTGCTACGCCGATTCCGCGAACACTGCATATGTCGCTTTTGGGGCTGCGCGATATAAGCTCATTAGCGACGCCGCCGTTAGACAGGCGAAGTATAGTTACCACCGTTACCTCCTACAATAACAAGCTTATCAGGAAAGCAATTTACCGGGAATTGAATCGCCAGGGACAGGTGTTTTTCCTGCATAACAGAGTCAAGTCGATTGAGAAAAAGGCGTGGGAAATTCAGAAACTTATCGGCGACGCAAAGGTTACCATCGCGCACGGTCAGATGGCCAAGAGCGAGCTTGAGACGGCAATGATAGAGTTTGTGATGGGCGAGACCGATGTGCTTGTGTGCACGACGATTATCGAGTCGGGTCTGGATATTCCGAATGCGAACACGATTTTTATAAACGATGCGGACAGGTTCGGCCTGGCGGAGCTGCATCAGCTCCGGGGCAGAGTTGGCAGGTATAAACATCGGGCGTATGCCTATATGCTGCTGCCGATGTCACGGCCGATTACGCCGTTGGCGGCCAGGCGATTGAAAGCCATCGAAGAATATTCGCATTTAGGGGCCGGCTTTAGAATTGCTTTGCGGGACCTGGAGATTCGCGGGGCGGGCAATATATTAGGGGCTGAGCAGTCAGGCCATATCCAAATAGTGGGATACCGGATGTATTGCGAGCTGTTGGCCGAGGCCGTTAGAAAATTAAAAGATGAGCCGGTCGAGCCGATACCAACGGCGGTTGTTGATTTGGGATTTGCAACGTACATACCGAAAAACTACATTCCTATTAACCGACACCGGATGGACGCCTATCGTAAAATTGCCGTTGCAAGAGGCAATGAAGACCTGGAACAAATCAAGGGCGAATTAACGGATGTCTATGGGCCGATGCCGGATGAGGTCAAGCTGCTGCTGGATTTGGCCGAGCTTCGAATCAAAGCGAGTAAATGCGATATAAAAAGTATTGTTGCTTCGGGCCAGGATTTGATATTTTCATTCGGAAAAGATGCAAAAACACCGACCGAATCCTTCTTTTCAAAGATGTCGGGAAAAGCCCGTCCTGAGCCAGGTCGAAGGATTAGAATATCCAATACGAACACGGTATATTTGCGTTTGTCAAAAAATTATTTCGAGCCGAGAACTTTAATAGGTGTTACGAGAAAAATTCTGGGAGAGGAAAAATAATGAGCGAGACAAAAGGCCAAACCAGTGAGCAGAAGGCGAAGATATGTCAAATCGGCGTCTTGGCTTTATTGCTGAGCATTCTGGGTGTGTTTACTTTTGGGGTCACATCAGTTATTGGCCTTATACTGGCAGTAATAGCCGATAGACGAATTTGTAAAAGCAAGGGCGGACTGAGAGGCCGTGTCTATACGACTTTGGCAGTGATTACGGCCATAATTATTTTGGTGCGTATGATGATTCCATACCGGCCAGTGCGGAGGGTGCCTGATAGCATAATGTGTCGGATCAATTTAAGTATGCTGTGCAAGTCGATACGAATATACGCAAATGATTATGACGGAGAGTATCCAACAGCGGATAAGTGGTGCGATTTGTTGTTGCAACATGCTGGGATTACTGAAAAGCAATTTGTTTGTAGAGGCGCTTTTAAGAAAGGTAACAAAAAGCCATGCCATTATGCGATTAATCCGAATACTGAACCGAATTCACCGGAAGATATAGTGCTCTTATTTGAGACGAATGGCGGTTGGAACCAGTTTGGGGGGCCAGAGCTTTTGACTACTGAAAACCACAAAGGAAATGGCTGCAATGTGTTATTCAATGACGGGAGTATAGAATTTGTGAAGCCGGAGCGGCTCGGGGAGTTGAAGTGGGAAGTTGAGAAAGAGCAAAATGCCGAGGCACAAGCAGGTGACTCAGGGAATTTTCGCAGGCCGGGAAGTGATGAGGAATTGCAGTACTGGCTGGAGAATATAGTGTGGTATCATCGCTTCACTAATGAGGAAATCCGTGCTGCCACGGGTCTGACGAATGAAGCAATCGCTTCTGCGTTAAAGAAATTTGATATTCGGCTGGAAAACCGGCCAACGCGAGATGGGGATGAGCCTTTACTTGTATTGCCCTATCCGGGCGGGCGTCATCCGCGAATCGGATTTTTAGAGGGAGCAATCGACCCACAGCGAGAGACGAAGTTCAGTGTCTTTACGCCGTGGGATAAAGACAGCTATGTTGTGGTGGATTTACCCGAGGCTATCTGGTCAAACTTGGGGCTTACATATCTGGCCCATACGCACATTGATACGATATGGACCAAACAGAATATTGAACTGCCAGAACTGGAGTGGAACCGCCATCCCGATGGGACGCTGGATATTGAGCGAAAGCTTCCGAACGGAATAGCATTCGGCGCGAAGGTCAAGCCAACAAAAAAGGCAGTGCGGATGGAAATGTGGCTAAAGAATGGGACAAATCAAAAGCTGACGGATTTGCGGGTGCAGATATGCGTAATGCCGAAGATGGCAGCGGGGTTTGAGCAGCAGACGAACGATAATAAGGTACTCACGAATCCGTACGTTGCATGCCGGAGCAATGACGGCAAACGGTGGATTATTACGGCCTGGGAAGGTTGCCATCGTCCGTGGGGTAACGCAAAGTGTCCGTGCTTTCATTCGGACCCGAAGTTTCCGGACTTAGAGCCGGGCGAAACAAAGCGACTGCGCGGGTGGTTATCTTTTTACGAGGGGACGGATATCGAGACCGAGTTTAAAAGAATCGAAGAAAGCGGCTGGCGTAAACCGTAGGGATTTATAATATTCCAAAAGTTTGAAACTAAATGAACAGAATAAGAAGCTCACAGAATTATGTAAGAAGGAGGTTTCACATGAGTAAGTACAGAAAACGAATTTTGGTAGTAATTTTAACCGTACTTTTTATTGCAGGTTTCGGCCGGCCAGCGCTTGGTCAGTATAAAACGCTGGAAATCGGCCAAAGGGCGCCCGACTTTGATCTGCCGGGTGTGGACGGGCGTAATTACAAACTGGCAGATTTTGCTAAGGCGGATATCCTCATGATTATTTTTACCTGCAACCACTGTCCGATCGCCCAGGCGTACGAAGAGCGGATTAAAAAGCTGGCAGCCGACTATAAAAACAAAGGCGTGGCGCTAGTGGCGATTTCGGCGAACGACCCTAAAGCGGTGCGTCTGGACGAATTAGGCTATTCGGATATGAGCGATTCGTTCGAGGAAATGAAGACCCGTGCAGAGGACATGGGATATAATTTTCCGTATCTTTATGACGGGGACAATCAGAAAGTTTCTCTCGCTTATGGGCCGGCTCGGACACCACATGTTTTTATCTTTGACAGGCAGCGCGAACTGCGCTATGTCGGGCGAATCGATGATTCGCAGAAGCCCAAGCTGGTCAAATCCGAGGATGCGCGGAATGTGATTGAAGCATTGTTAAAGAGAAAAAAGGTTCCCATTGAAACAACCAAAACAATCGGCTGTTCAATCAAATGGTCCAGTAAACGGGAATCCGCCAAACAATCTTTTGAGCGTTGGGCCAAAGAAAGTGTCGCTGTGGAAACGGCGGATGCAAAGAGCATTAAAGAGCTTGTCAAAAACGATTCAGGGAAACTGCGATTGGTCAATGTCTGGGCGAGCTGGAGCGGGCCAAGCGTGAAACAATTGCAGGAATTTGTTACTATGAACCGGATGTATCGCAAGCGGGATTTTGAGCTGATTACAATCAGTGCCGATTCGCCCAAAAGAAAAAACAGAGTCCTTTCATCTTTGAAAAAACAGCAAGTGTCATGTAAAAATTATCTGTTTGATTCGGAAGATGAATATCAGCTTATGGCGGCGGTGGATAAGGACTTGCTTGGTGGTATTCCATATACGATTTTGATTCAGCCGGGTGGAAAAGTTATTTACCGCAGAGTGGGAATAATAGAGCCTCTTGAGCTTAAGAAAGCTATCGTCGGATACGTGGGACGACACTACAAATAAAGAACTCAAACTGACCGATTTTTGCTGTCATGCTGAGCCGGAAGGCGAAGCATCTGGCTTTATTGGTAGATATGACCGTTTCAGCGGAAGCCAGATTCTTCGCTTCACTACCTCTTCGGCTTCGCTCAGGGCTAAAGGTTTTCTTCGCTCAGAATGACAAAGTGTCGTATATTTTTAGAAGCAAGATACTTAAGCAGGAGAAGAATGATGTGGCGTAAAGTAAGTAAATTTTCATTTTTCATCTTGGTCGGTTTGTTATCGACGAACTGTTTAGGGCAAAACCGGAGCAAAGAAGGCAGGTCGCCGTTAGATGAGCTGCCGGCACATATAAAGCGGGTAACGTACTTTGGCCAAAGGGCGGACTTTTCGCACGATGGTAAACGTATTTTGTTTATCGAGAAAACTTTTGGCGACGTGTATGAAGTTGAACTAAAGACAAAGATTATCCGCGCAATGACGCACCGTTACTATCACGAAGGCTACACTCGGGCTCTGTATCTTGCCAATGGCGATATTCTGCTGTCCGGGGCAAGGCAGTTCGACGCAACCAATCCGATTCCGAGCAGAAGTGAAAAAAATGCGGAGCTATGGGTATTGAAGAAGGACCTTTCGGGACCCCCGGCGCCATTGGGTGAAAAGTGCTCTGAAGGCCCGGCGGTTTCACGCAGACGTATGCGGATTGCCTGGACACAGGGCGGGGCATTTTATATGGGGGATATAGTTTATAAAAACGGTAAACCTGAACTGGCGAACAAAAAGAATATTTTGGATAAGCGTGAATTAGAATTTGAGACCGGACTTGAGACACAGAACCTTCGGCCGCCGGATGAGAAGGAGCTGATATTCAGCGCTTATGGTTACCAGGGCACAGAAGTTATGGGGCTGGATATCGAGACGGGCAAGGTGGTGAACTACTCCAAGGCGCCAAACCAGTATGATGAGCCGGAAGGTATTTTTCCCGATGGCAGACATACGCTGGTCGAGTGTGATAAACACAATCGCAAGGGAACACAGTATATCGACATCTATAAGCTGTCGCTGGACGGCTCGGGAAAGACGGAACGGATGACTTTCTTTTCCGATTATCCGGGCTACAAGGCCTCCAATCCCGTGGTAAGCGACGATGGGCGGTATATAGCCCAAGTTCGCCAGATAAAAAATTTTTTGGCAACTTTCAAAAAAAATATATTTGATGCGAACCAATCAGAAGTGATTTTGGGAACAATATCCTCTTAAATGCTTTGTAGTATAGTTGTACTGTCTAATTTCATTTTTGTTCTTTAACCCTTAGCGGAGCCAATAAG
>CAYQKF010000130.1:0-13895 GCA_964417935.1 uncultured Pirellulales bacterium | reverse complement strand
CCTGGCACTATCAAAAGTACCGATTTCAATGCTTAACTGCGAAAGTTGGGTTAGCTCACTTTAGGCACTTTAGTTCACTTTAGCTCACTCCTCACTATCCACCAATCAGTATGGAGTCTCGGAGATTTTTCAGGATTTCACTCGATATCTAATCTGTTTTATGGTATAATGTATCGAACTATGGATGGTTCATAGTTTGTAACCAATATCGAAGATCCCGATCCATCGGGAGTCAATCATAAATCCGGAGGGGTTCCTAATGGCCATCATCTCACAGAACGCCATCAAACACGGCTTTTTTGTCACATCAGGCCGAAATAGCGGAGAAATAGAGAGTGTGTTTCACTATATTTTATGCAAAACAAACCTAATTTCCCGGATGCTTAAATGAACGTAAACTCATTATTAACAATGGATTATGAAAATATAAGCGATTGGACACTTGGTGAAAACAAACCCAAACAAACCCAATTTCAAACCCGACGACGGTTTTTCTGCTTATTACACAAGGGATTGCCACGTCGCGGAGTTTACCCTGAGCGCAGCCGAAGGGGGCCTCGCAATGACATTTTTGGCAGCTTTTCTGCAGAGCGTCTTGCTGAGGAGGCGTCTCGTAACTGCCCTTTGCTTTTGCTTACTGATCCCATTGCTCGTTAGTGTCACGCCTCTGTGGGCGGTCGAGACACCATTGCGCTTAGTAATCATTGGCGACTCGACGGTCTGTGAATATTCCCCGGAACATGCCTGCCGAGGCTGGGGACAATATATCCAGGACTATTTCAAGGATACAGTACACGTAATCAATCTCGCCAAGAGCGGACGGAGCACCAAAACATTCATCAATGAAAGGCTTTGGACGAAGACGCTGGAGGCCGAACCTGACATTTTGCTGATTCAGTTCGGCCATAATGATTCGCATAATCCGGGCAATCCGGAGTCGACTGATGCCGCCACGGATTTTCAGGACTATTTGCGGCGCTATATTGACGAGACTCGGGCGATTGGTGCGACGCCTATACTCGTGACTCCGGTGCAACGGCGGACGTATAGCTCGAATGGCAAGTTGAATAACAGTCTGCTTCCCTATGCGAATGCGATGAAGGTAGTCGCAGCGAAGAAGAAAGTGGACGTGATTGACCTGAACGCTTCGAGCGGCAAGCTCTACGAACAGCTCGGCACAGCCGCCAACGACGTGGTGGCAAACGCACCGCAGGATCGTACACACTTCAACGAAAAAGGCGCCCGCATGATGGCGCATCTCGTTATGCAGGAACTGACGCAGGTCGAACCGCGTCTAACAAAAGAGCTGGCACCGGAAGGGCCGATAGTGTTGGGCAAGCTCGCAGCCAAGCCGCTGTTCCGAGACCCCGTGCATGATGGGGCAGCAGATCCCGTGCTCTGTTGGAATCACGCTGAGGGCAAGTGGCTTATGTTTTACACCAACCGGCGTGCAAATGTACCTAACACACCAGGCGTAACCTGGGTCCATGGCACACACATCGGCATCGCGGAGTCCTCGGACGACGGCGCTACCTGGAAATACAGGGGTACGGCAAATATTAATTACGGCCAGGACGAGTACAGCTATTGGGCGCCGGAGGTTATTGAGCACGATGGTACTTACCATATGTATCTGACCTTTGTGCCGGGGATTTTCGCCGATTGGTCGCATCCGCGCGATATCATACACCTGACGAGCAGGGACCTGTTGAACTGGAGATATGAGTCCACGCTGAAGCTTTCTTCCAACAGGTCCATCGATGCCTGCGTCATTCGGCTGCCAAACGGCACATGGCGAATGTGGTACAACAACGAGGTCGATCATAAATCGATATACTATGCCGACAGTCCCGACCTGTACAAGTGGGAGGACCGCGGCAAAGCGATGGGCGAACGCCCAGGCGAGGGCCCAAAGGTCTTCCGCTGGAATGGCTGCTACTGGATGGTTGTTGACATTTGGAAAGGCCTCGGCGTCTATAAATCGGATGATTGTCTGAAGTGGACGCGACAGGCGAAGAATCTGCTCGAAGAGCCTGGAAAAGGCCCCGATGACAAGGTCAAAGGCGGCCATCCGGATGTAGTGGTCAGCAACCCCGCACCAATTGAGCCTTTGTTGGAGACATCCATATCGAACGAAGATGTTGCTTTTTTTCCACAGGACAATTGGTGCGAGGCATTCCTTTTCTATTTTACGCATCCGGGCAGACAGAATAATACTCCGAAAAGCAGTCTTTACGAACAGCGGCGCAGCTCGATTCAGGTCGTTGAGCTCGAATATAAGGATGGCCAACTTATCTGCGACCGCGATAAACCGACGTACATCCAACTGCAACCGATTAGTAAGAAAAAATGAAGAACTAAGATTCTATTGTTTAATTATCCAGAAGAAGGAGCCGATTAACATCGCTACTGCGGCCCAACCGGCAATGAAGCCAACAATGCCGATAAGGCTCGGTTTGGAGATTTCAAAATCAGGGTGCTTAAACCAGGGACGGCGTGGGGCCGGTACTATGCCGGCAGGAAGGGTAAAAGGCCTGGTTTCCGGTTCGTCAGGAGCAATAGGAGTCCGCAGGCATTCATAGAAACGGTCCAGTTTTTTATTCTCAATCGGTTTGGTGAACAGACTGACCACAATGGCTGTGATAAAGCCGGCGGATATGTACAGGATCATTTGCCAGGGCAGGTAAAGCTTGCCTTCAAACAACATGAAGGCCGGTAGTTTACCTGCCAGTGACGCGTTGAAGTCCCACAAGATATTACCGAATATCTCGAGCCTGCTGGTAAACAACAGCACCGCAAAGCTTAACAGAGTCGATATCCAGGCGGCTGTCGATGTAGCACGCCGCCAGAAAAGTCCCAGCCAGAATGGGATTGCCATCATTGCCGAGACTTTCCAGAATATTTCAAGACCTTGCACTACACTTTCCAGGCTGAATGCAAAGAAGACACCGGCTATAACAACAACTCCTGCGACAATACGTCCGACAATAGTGTAATGTCTGTCAGTCTTATTTTTCACTAAGATGGAACGATAAATGTTTTCGGTAAATAGTGCCGACGAAGCGACCATAAAAGCATCGCAGGAACTCATTACGGCAGCCAGCATTGAAGCGATGAACAAACCAATAAGTCCGGGCGCTATCTTAGGCAGCAGACTATGAGCCATAAGGCCGTACACATGGTCGACATCGACATCCCTACCGGCATACAATCCCACTGCACAGAGTCCGGTAAGCACCCATGCAATAGTGCACACCCGCTTGAACAGGATGCCGCACATCACACCAACACGACCTTCCATTTCGGTTTTGCCCGCAGCGGCGATGCCCATGCTGTGAGGCTGGGTTACCCAGCCAAGCAAGCCGTTGAACGCGATGACCGCAACATAAAATGCTGTGATTTCGTCCGGGGCAACAATCTTGAACATATCCGGATTCTGTATGCTCTCGCGCAGGCCTGCCATCCCTCCTACGGCCGACAGGGCGAAGGGCAGAATCAAGAATGAAAGGACAATGGTAAGTATCCCCTGGACAAAATCCGTCAGTATAGCGGCACTTAGGCCGCCCGCGATACCGTAGATAATAAAGACAACCGTCATTGCGCAAATGGCGATGCTCGGATTGATTTGCCCGCCCGATACGGCTGTTATCATTGCACTGCTGCCCTTGAGCATCACTCCGATATTAACCATCAACTGCAGCATCCCCACTACGGCATACAGGCCGGCAACACCGCGGTCATATCTGGCGGAGAAATAATCTCCGACGGTGACGGCTCGCATCCGCCTGAATATCGGAGCAAGCAGCCAATAGAAGGGCGTTGCAAACAGCCACAGCCATTGGTACCAGATACCCGAGATGCCTGAGCGATAGGTTTTCGCGGCGACACTGACAGCCTGGTCGGAATGGGTGCCGGTGCCAAACGTGAAGAACATCATCATCACTTTGCCAAACTTTCGGTCACCGATGAAGAAACTGGCGGCGTTGCGTACCCGCTTGGCGGCTGATACCCCTATTACCGCAATTACTGCAAGATAGAAAACCAGTACCAACCAGTCAATCCAACCGACTCCAAACATTATTGTTTAATCCTTTCCCAATTCGTTGCCGCGCCTGCATTTTCAGACGAAACTTCTCTTTCTGGTTGTTGTCTTCCGCACTCATACGCGCCCGAAGTTGCTCCATGCGTAACAGACAAGTATATCGGATTTGACATCGACTGCAACGAAACAGTAGCTTGTGTCATTGAAAAAGACAAAAAAGATTATCATAGAAGTTCTAATATGTGCAAAATAAAAACGGGGATGATTCAGTCTGATGGTCGCTTGACAATAACATACGGTATTGTAATATTGGATCACGCAAGTGAATCTTCGGAAACAGGACGGCGTAAGATATTGTGCAATAAATTAATGTGCGCCAGTAATGTAACCGAGAATCCGATTAACATTTTTCAGATGATTGGAGTGGATATGAAATACTCATTGCAGAATATGTTCTTTGTGCTATGTATTGTGGGTTCAGTTTGTCCGATGGTTAGTGCTGATGATGGCTACGACCTTTGGATGTCCTACAGAAAGCTGGATGATGCAACGATATTGAAAGAATGCCGGCAGGCTTTTTCTTATATTGTAATTCAGGGCGATTCTGAAACGCTCCGCGTTATTCGAGAGGAAGTAAAAAAAGGACTGGATGGACTTTTAGGAGTCGATTTGTCTATAGGCGGTACACTTACTACAAGTAGAGCTCTTGTCATTGGCACGCCGAAACAGTCTCAACTCATACAAGAATTAAACTTGTCCAAAGAGCTGGTGACTTTAGGGCATGAAGGGTTCTTGATTCGATCAATCAAGATCAAAGGCATTCCATCAATATTCATCACGGCGAACGAGGATATAGGCCTTTTGTATGGTTCTTTTCATTTGTTGAGGCTCATGCAAACTGGGCAATCCCTTACTGACGCAGATATCTGCTCCAAACCGAAAATTCAATACCGGCTCTTGAATCACTGGGACAATATGGACGGGTCGATAGAGCGGGGTTACGCGGGCAAGTCGCTGTGGAAATGGAATGAACTGCCGGAGACTATAGACCCGCGATATAAAGATTATGCACGTGCTAATGCTTCTCTTGGCATCAATGGTACGGTGGTTAATAGCGTAAATGCCAATCCAATTATCTTGACACCCGAATATATTTCCAAACTCAAAGTACTGGCCGATGTGTTCAGGCCTTACGGCATAAAGCTGTTTCTCTCTATTCGCTTTTCATCTCCACTTCGGCCGAGTTCTGACAGGTATAGTCGAAGGGGTGGCATTGGCACTCTTGAGACGGCCGACCCTTTGGATCCTGATGTCCGAGATTGGTGGAAAGACAAAGTCAAAGAAATCTATCAATCTATTCCTGATTTCGGCGGATTTCTGGTAAAGGCCAATTACGAGGGTATGCCCGGTCCGCAGGATTATAAAAGGTCTCACGCCGATGGTGCCAATATGCTGGCCGAGGCTTTGGCTCCCTATGGCGGCATAGTCATGTGGCGGGCCTTTGTATATGATGCTAAAGTCGATGCCGACCGCGCCAAACGGGCTTACAAAGAGTTTGTCCCTCTGGATGGACAGTTCCGTGCCAATGTGTTTGTTCAACCCAAGAATGGTCCGATTGACTTTCAGCCCCGCGAGCCTGTTCATCCCTTATTTGGGGCCATGCCGAATACGCCTCTGATGCTGGAATTGCAGATTACTCAGGAGTATTTGGGGCATTCAAAGCATCTGGTTTTTTTAGCACCAATGTGGAAGGAATACCTGGATTTCGACACTTACGCCAAAGGTCAGGATTCGTACGTTTCCCGGGCATTTGATGGGTCTTTGCACGATTACTCTATGACCGGGATTGCAGGCGTGGCCAATACCGGCTCGGACCGCAATTGGTGTGGACATCTCTTCGGCCAGGCCAACTGGTATGCCTTCGGCCGGCTGGCCTGGGACCACAGGCTCTCCAGTGAAGAAATCGCTGAAGAATGGATTCGTATGACCCTCAGCCGGAATAGTGACGTTGTCAGGACAATCAAATCAATGATGATGGGATCGTGGGAGGCGTGTATCAACTACATGACGCCTTTGGGATTGCATCATATTATGCAGGCGGGTTTTCATTACGGGCCACAACCAGGTTATGCAAGGTCATCACGATTAGACTGGACGAGCGTTTATTATCATCGTGCCGACAGTGCAGGTCTGGGTTTTGACCGAAGTTCCTCCGGGAGCAATGCGACAAGTCAATATTTCCCGCTCTGGCGGGAGCGGTTCGATAATATAGAGACATGTCCCGAAAAATACCTGCTTTGGTTCCACCATGTTCCCTGGGACCGCAAAATGGAATCGGGCAGGGCTTTATGGGATGAACTGTGTTATAGATACCATGCGGGAGTTAATTACGTAAAAGCGATGAGGCATAAATGGGCTGCCCTGGAAAAGCATATTGACAAGGATATATACCTGCACGTTCAGGAAAAACTGGCCACACAGGAAAAGGACGCCATCATCTGGCGAAATACATGTGTCGGTTATTTTCAGAAATTCAGTAAAAGGCCGGTGCCGGCCTTCTCCGACAAATTCATTATTAAGTAAAGCTCAATCGTACGGTATATACCGATGAAGCGTCGATGTCACCACCTGCTGAGAATAGGCATACGTTTCAATTGTTGAAGCCGTATCAACAGACGCACCCTGTGGCATAGAAAAACACTGATACCCAAAGGCATCGAACTAATGGCCTCGATATCATGTCACTTGTACATTTGTGGCAGGTCCTCCATAAACAATGTGAGCGTATCTGCTTCAAAGGCCTTGAAGTTCTCGACAGTCGCTGCACCGGGGAACGAAGCGTAGTTCTGACGCTTGTCGGCGTTTCGCCAGACCAGAACCCAGGCAATCTTTTTGGTCGAGGGGCTGGACTTAAGGACTTCGAGCAATACGTCGGTCCACCACGTCGCATTGGCAGCACGCTGACCAACGCCGGTTTCAGTAAAGGCAGCGATCTTGTTCCGCTCCTCAGCTAATGAGACTATGGTATCTAATGCCTGTACAGCCTGGTCTTTGGTCTTGATCGACCTGAAAGCGCCGTAGTTGTCGTGGCCGATGATATCAATATAGTCGTCGCCGGGATAGCGTTCGAGATACTCTTCGGGGTCTTTGAAACGGTCGGGGGAGTAGGCGGTAATAATGTTGTGCAGACCTTTTGTCTTTCTCAGATAATCCACAGTAAAGCGCCAAATCTGTTTGTATTCGTCCGGCGTGCACCACTTTGCGCCCCACCAGAACCAGTCGCCGTTGTGCTCATGGAAAGGTCGAAAGATGACCGGGACCGGTTCGCCCTTGGGACCTTTGAGATCGGCGATAAAGGCCGCGATTTGATCCAACTTTTCCACAAAAGCTTCGTGATTCTCTCCGCTGGGCAGCAAGCTATTGACAACCTTCTTTCGTGTCCAGGAGCTTTGTTTTGTTCCGGGAACACGGGCGTGCCAGCTTATCGTATTAATCCCTCCTTTTTCATAGCCTTTCGCAATCCAGATCTTCATATTTTCAAACGGGACGCCATCGATGTTCGCATCCGTACCGATATGGCCAAGGTCCCAGCCAAAAACCGCAGGGAATTTGCCGCAGACCCTGTGAACGTCGCTGTCAAAATCGTTCTTAGTGGACTTCCATCCCACGCCATAGGCCAGCGTATCCTCATGGCCGAAGAGGATACCATCCTGCGCCACCTTATGCAGGTTTCGATAGAGGGCCTTCGTCTCGGGTGTGGCGAGCGGATCGGTTAGCTTGAGCGTCGTATTAGAACCGCTCTCGGCTCCGAGAGCGACACCCGACATCAGTAGCATAATCCAGCAAACGATTGACCTTTTCATGTCTTCTCTCCTTTCTTCAAAATTGTTCTTATTTGCAGAATGTCTCTACATAAGTGACTTCCACAAGGTATTGGTGAGATTCTTCTTAATCAATTCACATCGCTGTTCAACGCATTGACTCGAACGCAATCTGTCCGGCGGCGTGTTAGTGACATAGTCCAACAGCCTGTCCACTGTACTGGTCGCGACATGGGTTCGCGTGTCGGACGACCCGTAGTAGATAAACACCTCACCATTATCACGGGCGACCCAGCCATTGGAAAAGAGTACATTGGAAACATCGCCTACCCTCTCATCCCCCTGTGGTGCCATGAAATACCCGCCGGGTTTGGCGAGCACCTTCCACGGCTCATTCAAATCGGTCAGGAACATATACAGAACATAACGGTATCCCGCCGCCGTGTCACGCACACCGTGGGCCAGATGAAGCCATCCTTGTTTTGTCTTTATTGGGGCCGGGCCCTGGCCGTTCTTGCCTTCAGTGATTGTATGATAAACGCAGCGGTCTATAATCACTTCCTCGGAAATCCTGGCCTGCTCGATATCCTCGCACAGACCCCAGCCAATCCCCTCGCCGGTTCCGGTTGATTTGAAGTCGGCCATTGGCCGTGTGTAAAAAGCGTACTTGCCGTCGATGAGCTCGGAGTGCAGTACACAGTTGCGCTGTTGGGCCGATGGGGTTTTTAGATCGGGCAGTCGCTGCCACGATTTTAAGTCCTTAGTGCGTGCTATGCCGCAGCGGGCGATGGCGGCCGAAGGGTCTTCCGGGTGAACCGGGTCATGAAGCTCGGCACAAAACGCCCCGTAGATCCAGCCATCCTCGTGTTTGGTCAGGCGTATGTCATAGACGTTGGTCTCCTCCGCGTCTGCCGACGGCATCTCGACAGGGTAGTCCCAGAATCGAAAGCGGTCGATACCGGTGCGGCTCTCGGCGACGGCGAAGAAAGACTTGCGATCGGCTCCCTCGACCCGCGCCACCAGATAAATCTGGTCGTTTAATTCTATGGCACCGACATTGAAGGTGCTGTTGATTCCCATGCGTTCGCAGAGGAATGGATTTGTGGTGGGGTCGAGATCATATCGCCAGAAAACGGGGGTGTGTGCCGCTGTAAGCACGGGGTAACGATAACGCTCGACGACACCGTTTGTGTCCTTTGTCTTTTCGTTAGGCCGCTCAATCAGGGCCTCATAGTCGGTTAAGAGATGCTTGACTCGTTCGTTGTATTCATTTTCCTTCATTGATTCGGTTCTCCTGCTATGTTATACCGGTTTTAGGTCACCAAAGTTATCTGTGCCAGTCTTCTGATTACCTCCAAACATGCTCGCACGCTATGATACGGCCCCTTCCACTGAGATACCTTCGGCTCATTCGGGTCCGGACAGCCGGTCGGGTCGATTCGCCAGAACCAATCCCCGTGCTCCCTGTCAACAAAGTATTTTTCAATGAAGACCCACGCATTTTGGGCCGCTTCTAAGAACGACCGCTCACCCGACAGCTCGCAGGCGTTCAGAAAGCCTACAACGCTCTCGGCCTGCGGCCACCATTCACGGTTCGGGTCCGTAACCTGCCCATCCTGTCCTTCGTAGCACAGACCTCCATTGTCTTCGAGCCCCTCGGACAGCGTGACCCGGGCCAGTCGCAGGACCAAACGCTGAGCTCGCGATGTCACATCCGGGTCACTCAGGACTTCGGCGGCCTCGCACAATAGCCAACTTGCCTCGATATCATGGCCGAACGTGTAGTTGGCCGACTTAGGTTGCCACGACTCATCAAAAAAGTGACGCAGGTGACCGGTGGCTGGGTCCGTAATCCGCTGATCGAATATTTTGACGAGTTCTGTCAAACAGTCGCGGAGCCGGGTATCGGGCCGGATGCGATAAAGATTCGTATAAGCCTCCAGCAGGTGCAGGTGATTGTTCATGGACTTCTTCTCGTCCATGTCTTTCTCACTGAGCCGCAAATCCTCGGCAACAGACCAGTCCCGGTTGCAGACCTCGACATAACCCCCACAAGTCTTATCCCGACTGTGTGTTTCGATAAGCTCGAACACCTGCTCGGCGCGTTGAAGTGCCGAGGATTCTCCAAAGGCCTGGTAGTATTCGGCCAACGCATAGATATAGAACGCCTGGCCGTAGATCTTCTTCTTGTCATCCAGAAGGTGACCCTGATAGTCCACTTGCCAAAAAGCCCCGCCGTGTGAAGAATCTCTAAAGCAGTTCTCAAGATAATCGTAAGCACGCTCGGCCATATTACGACACTGGGATTCTTTATTAAATCGATACAGGGCCGAAAAGGTCCAGAGGAGTCTGGTGTTCAGGATTAAACCCTTGGGGGCTTTGGGGTCAATCGTTCCATCATTGGACATCTGGCCGATAAATCCGCCGTATTCATTATCTACAACTCTTTCAAGCCAGAACGGAACAAGGTTGTCCTCCAACTCGTGCCTTACAGACTCACCGAATTGTCGCATTGTTTCATGTGACATTATTATCTCGCATGAACCGGGGCTTCATTACTTTTCACTGGGAAGATGGTCAAACCAGCTCTTCTTTAAAATCGCTGTTGTTGCGGCCAAAACAAGCAATGCGCCAAGAATGCCCTGGGGCCGTTGAATCACCACATAAATGGGCAGGGCCACAAGGGAGGTCTGCCAGATGATGCCTACAATTACATTGAACCAGTGACGGCCACAATCAGTTTTAGGCTCAAAGCCGGGCTGCTCGGCCTTTATCTTGTCTGCGATGGGCTTCCAGAATCCCCAGGGACGAACGGTCATATAAAATTTTTTAAGGATTTCTTCATCCTCCGGCTTAGTCAGAAGTGTGCCGAGGAAACACCCCAGCGCCGAAAACAGAAATATGGCAGGAAAGGCGTAAAGTGTATTGGTACCGGGCCAGAAGTACTTCACTATGGGAGGGACTACCAGGGCCCCGAGGGTCCCGATGATCATTCCCCAGAAAAAGCCGAATCCGTTGAATCGCCACCAGTGCCATTTCAGTACATTGGCCGCTACATACCCACCATACAGACCGCCTACAATCCAGAGTGTGACTTCAGTGATTGTCTCTGTCAGAAATCCGAAAACAATACCCACGGCTACCACCAATATAGTTGTAAGATAACTCATTCGTACCTGTACCTTGTTGGAGGCCGTCGGGTTGATAAAGCGTTTATAGATATCATTCACAATATAGGCTGGTCCGGCGTTAACCGTCGCCGCAAACGTGGACATAAACGCTGCCAGCAATCCGGCCAACAACAGTCCGGTCAGGCCCACCGGAATGATAGCGCTTTGTATGACAACTGGAAGGATCTGTTCGAAATCCGGCTGTGCACCTTCTTGAATGGCTGTTGTCCACATGCCTTGAAGCGTTTCACGCAGTGGACCCAAGGCTAATATGGTCAAACCTGCTATCAACATATAGCGAGGAAAATACAGGACTACATTGACCGTGGCACTCATCAAAGATGCTTCCCTGGGATTTCGTGTGGCCAGGACACGCTGCATATCATAGTTGGGTGCCGGGCCGGCCATGCTGGCCAAAATCCCCTTGAACAGCATTAGCATCATGATAACGGTAAACAGAGAGAAGCCGTCCTTTGTGATACTGGATTGGATCATATCAAACGCGCCGGACCAGTTTAGGTCGAGTTTCCAACCAAAAAAGAGGTTTTGCCATCCGGCCGGCACAGCGGCATCTATCATCTCAGGTCTGACATGATAGATGGCAATCACACCCACCGCTATGGAGGCGATAGTCATAATAGCGAATTGCAGGACCTCGGTTAGAACGACACTGAACATACCGCCCTTGACGACATAGAGAGTTGTGATGGTTAGTATTATAAGCGCATAGGTATTCTGGTTCAGGCTCCAAGGCAGTAGAATTTGGGCAAATTTGCCGATACCTTTGAAGGCATAAGCAATCATGCCAATTACATTTACCAGGGCAAAGAGTACCACACTGATATGGGCCAGATTGGCCCCTGTGCCCCGGCCAAACCGGGTTTGTATCCATTCGGCGCCGGTCAGCACGTTAGAACGCCTTAACCACATGCCGACATAGACCATCAGAAAAATCTGGTTGAATGTCGGCCAGACCCAGGGAATCCATACGCTCTTCAGCCCATAAACAAAACATAAATACACCAACCACATGGTTCCCGTGATGTCAAACTGACCTGACGCGTTCGAGATGCCGAGAATATACCACGGCAGGCTTTTCCCACCGAGAAAATAAGAATCAAGGTCCTTGGAGGCTCGCCTGGAAACCCAGAAGCCTATCACAACCGTTATTACCAGATAGGCAAAGATGATGACAATGTCAATACTATATAAATCCATGTGTTATCTTTGCACAAGTATAAATAATCAGTCGTATTATGACAACACAGTAATGAAAAGAGTAATGAGTTTATCATCTTTGACGACATTTGCATAGAGAGAACTGATTATACCTTCGGAACACTGTGCATGGCGTCCTCTCTGGGTGAAAGACATTTTAAATTAAGAGCTTTGGCTGTCAGAGGAAATTGTCATTTTATTGGCTCTGTGCCTCGGATTTGCGGTTTTTTGTAACGAGAGATGCGAAAAAAAATATCTTGATTTTGAGCCACTAAAACGTTATAAGTAGTTTGTGTGTTATCGATTTTGGTATAATCAGGATGCGAGGCTATAATGAACAGACGAATCGGATTCACTTTAATCGAGCTTCTCGTGGTCATCGCCATTATCGCCCTGTTGATGGCTATCTTGATGCCCGCCTTGAATCAGGTCAAGAAGCAGGCCCGCACCGCCGCCTGCCAGGGCCAGCTCAAACAATGGGCCCTCATCCTTGCGATGTACACCAACGACAACGAGGGCTATTTCCATGACAGGCCTTTCGGGACCGATTATTCAAGGATGTGGCCGCAATTCTATCAACCATACTATGACGATCCAATGATGCGATGCTGCCCGGCGGCCAAGAATCCCGACGTTCACTTTGGACCGTACGGCACCTGGGGCTGGAAGAGTGGGACTGTCTCTGACTCGGACTGGGGCTGGGGTGGCTCATGGGTGCCGAAAGAAGGTTTCTTTGGCAGCTACGCCATGAACCGCTACATTCTCAATAAGTCCGGCCCGGAGTATTGGAGGAGAATCGGCGTTAAAGGTGCAGATAACGTCCCTGTATTTGTGGATTGTATGTATGTAGCTATCAGCCCTGCTCCGACAGACGCACCTCCCGCTTATGACGGCGACCGCTCCAATCAAATGCAGTTCTCGTGCATGAATCGGCATGTGGGTCATATCAACGGCCTTTTCTTAGATTGGTCCGCCCCCAAAATCGGCCTCAAGCAGTTATGGACCCTAAAGTGGAATCGGCAGTTCGACACGGCCGGCCCCTGGACCATAGCGGGCAGCGCCCAGACCCAAGACTGGCCAAACTGGATGAGTAATTTCAAAGACTATTAGAGCGAATGGTAGAGGATGAACTACGGAGGACAAAGCCTGAAGTTTCAGCAACGGACAATTTCGGGAAAACGGAGTGCAAAATACAGTCCATACGCTGAACGCTACCTGCGACCCGTCATTCCGAGCGCAGCAAGCAAGGAGCAGGAATCCAATTAAAAGATTCTTTTACAGGGTAATATGGACTTGACTGGTACTTAATCACTTAATTTTATTTCGATATTATCCTTGACGGAAGATAGTCAATTTGATATATGTAAAATAGGTAAAGTTTGTGGATATTTGGCTTTCTGGCAAGCGAAAGTGCTGTACTTTTCATTTAAATTAGCTTAGCCGGAAGGTTTGTTAGTAAAGTATAGAGTTCTTCGTAAGAATTTTTTACTTTAACGTGAAGATTTTACATTTCATTTAACGGCTCAGTTCATATTGGGTCTTTGAAGGAAGGAGGTTGTGTCAAGTGGAAAAAATTTATCCTGGGCAATGTAGTTGTACTGTCTAATTTCATTTTCGTTCTTTAACCCTTAGCGGAGCCAATAA
>CAYQKF010000129.1:0-13901 GCA_964417935.1 uncultured Pirellulales bacterium | reverse complement strand
TTACGCCAAACGTGTATTTTAGCAATATGGTAATCATGAATTGGATCAATCCAGAGTTTATATTTGCCTCTTCCTTTCACTACCGCGTCTATGACATAACAATCAACACCTCTTAATTTCTTCTTATTTTTTCTTAGTTCAAGGTATTCAGCGATATCTAATATTTCGTCTACCCGCTTGCCATTGTCACCCCAGTGGTACCCCATCATTTCGCCAACAATATTTTTGCCTTTTATTATATCTGTCTCTTCTTTTGGAACACCTCCTGGATCCTCTGCTCGTCTTAATATAACTAAACCAGGATCAGAGGAAGTACGAGTATACCAATAACGGCTTTCCCCATCCCACAGCTCGCTGGAATAGTGCGCCTGGTCTTCAGAAACATTGGGAGAACGGATATCCACGTTGCCCCACCAAAAGACCCGCACTCTACTCCGGGTACCATCAAATCTGTATTCAACTTTAGCATATCTTTCACCGCTCCGATTAAGTTGAGGATTATTAAACGTATTTTCGGATTTACATTCGACAATAAAAGAAGTGAAATTTTCTCTCGCTTCTGCAAATCTACGTAACAATTCCTTCACATCCGGAGAATCCGTGACTTTGGGCTGTTTTGCGGTTTTCTTGTCGGCAGCACCGGTTAGATTCTTTGGACAGCCAACGGCGATTGCGGACAGATAAACCAAAATCACAAGGCAAGTTTGTTTTGAAAACCTGTTCATGATCCCCACCTTTCAAAAAAATACGGATTGACCCATAAAGGTTAAACTAAAACACCGTCCGCGCTATGACTACAGCTATACCATATATTATAGACGCAACAAGGGCGCTTTTGTTACTAAGAAAACGTAAATTTGACATCCAAATCTATGTTTTAGAACCAGCGAGGCCGAGCATTCCGGCATGTTAAAAAGATTAAAACGAGTCAAAAACTAAAACAATACGAAAAACTCACCTTCAGGTTTTCAGCCACTGTTGTGCATCGTGATAGGTCTGGAGTGTAGCGGAAATCATCTTGCTGACGGTGTGATTTTGTCTTAAATAATCCTGTGCGGCTTTAGCGGTTTTACGCGCGAAATCGCGTTTGTCTAACAGTTGTTGCAGAACACCCACTATACTAAGCTCATCATTCGGGTCAAAGACTACGGCGGTCTGGTCCTCAATAATTAAATCATCTACGCCGCCTTGACAGGCTGCGACAGCGGAGCCAACACTCATCGCCTCCAACAACAAAGGATTAAAAGCAGAATTAGGTTGAGGCTGTATGAAAATATCGCCGGCCGCAAGAACCGACCGCCAGGGTTTTAATCTCGGTACAATGGTAACGGTCTGCAAAAGACCAAGTGCAGCTAACAATTTCCGCAGCTGCCCTTCTGCCCGTCCGCTGCCGGTTACGACCGCCATAAATTCATATCCGTCAATCATCAGGTGCCTTACTGCGTTAAATAAATTCTCAAAGTCATCGGCATTATCCAGAGGATGAGCCATCACAATAGTGGCGGGGTGGGAAGGCTCAGAAAAACATACGTTGCCTTCGGCTACAAAAGTGCCTATATTTATCTGCTCAATTCGCTCAACAAGGCGAGGATAGGCCCCGGCAATATCAGCAGCAATACTTTTAGCCGGGGTAATGATTTTTGCACAAAGCATCGATGAAACAGAAAACCGAACCAAATGCCTGGCAAGGGAATTAACCATCAATACGTAAGGCAAATCCAATCGACGAGCCAATCGCCTTGTAAGCAGTGCTCTGCTTTCGCATAGGCAGTGCAAAACAGCAGGCTTGAATTTTGCAAGCCTTTCAATAAGTAGCCTTCTGTTTAGATGCTCGGTCAATGGCAATTCAAAAACCGGGTAGCTGATAATCTCAGCAGCACCCGTGAACATAGAATCCACATCGCAGCCCGGCGGACAAACCAAAGCCACAGGAATCGACTCATCCGCCAAACCAACCAGCAGATGCTCTAAGAATATTGAGTATTCAGAAACTGTATGCTCGGATGCAATCAGAGCTAATCGAAGTGATTGCTTTGTGTTTTTTTCCAACGCCAAATTCGTTTGCTCCTTATTCGCTCACTTGCTACCGTTTCGTATATCGTATTGCGTAATATAATATCGAATAAATGATTTTTTAGCCACTGTAAAAACCAAAATCAGTTGTCTTGCAAAGTATTCGTGCTTCTAATATACTAATGGCAGGCTTATGTTATTTTTACAAAAAAAATTCAAAGCATACACTGCTAAACGCACTTTTTTTCTGCCTTTTCTATCTCGATTTAGGATATAAACAGCATTAACAGAGAAAAAAGATTATGGGAAGATTGCTTGTTGTTGCAAATAGGTTGCCGTTTAATATAACAAAAAGAGCGGGAGAATTTAATTTCCGTCCGAGTCCGGGGGGACTTGCTACGGGTCTGTCTTCACTACCCGAGTCTTACGAGCAGCTCTGGATAGGATGGCCGGGAATAACAAGCGAGAAGCTGGCCAGCGAGGGCAAGGACCAAATCAGAGAAAGACTGGCTGGTGAAAATTGTCGGCCGGTATTTCTTTCTAAGAAACAAATCGACCATTATTATTTTGGATTCTGTAACAAAACGATTTGGCCTCTTTTTCATTACTTCCCTATGCGTACTGTATATGAAGAGCATTTCTGGAAAACATATAAGCAGGTGAATCAAATCTTTTGCGATGAGATATTTGAGATTGCCAAGCCTGGTGATTATATCTGGGTGCACGATTACCAATTAATGTTACTTCCGCAACTTCTCAGAGAAAAACTCTCGGATCTTGAAATTGGCTTTTTTCTGCACATACCGTGGCCCTCATTTGAGTTGTTCCGACTCCTGCCCTGGCGAGAAGAAATTCTGAACGGTTTGTTAGGTGCCGACCTAATAGGATTCCACACATACGACTACGTACGACATTTTCTCAGCAGCGTGAGCAGAATAATGGGTTTTGAACATACGCTGGGCAAAGTCGGTATGGGCAACCGTGTTATCAAGGTCGATGCTTTTCCTATGGGCATCGAGTACGAAAAATATTCCCAGGCCATCAGTAAAACCGGCGTTAGGAAGGAAGTGGACAAAATACTTCAGGAAGTAGGAAAGCGCAAAATCATTATATCTGTTGACAGACTGGATTACACCAAGGGTATTATCCAGCGATTAGAGGCTTTCGATTTATTTTTGTCTGAAAATCCCGAATATAAGGAAAAAGTCACGTTAATTATGGTAGCTGTCCCATCTCGCACAGGCGTTGAGGACTACAAGATGCTAAGAAACAGGCTTGAGCAACTTGTGGGAAGGATCAATGGAGAACACGGAACGATGGGCTGGGTGCCTGTCTGGTATCTTTACCGATTTCTGCCCTTCAGAAGGATTGCGGCACTGTACAACGTTGCTGATGTGGCTTTAGTAACGCCCCTGAGGGACGGGATGAACTTAATAGCTAAAGAGTTTATAGCAACCAAAACCGAAGGCAGAGGCGTTTTGATTCTCAGCGAGATGGCCGGTGCGGCAAGTGAATTAGGCGAGTCCCTGATAGTCAATGCAAACAATAAAGGAGCAATAATAAAGGCCATCAAGGAAGCCCTCGAGATGCCCCTGTCAGAGCAAATGGAGCGCAACAGATTAATGCAGGAAAGACTTAGACGCTATAACGTTTCGAGATGGAGCAGTGATTTTTTGAATGCTCTGTCTGACATCAAGGAGACACAACAAGAGCTTTCCGTCCGCAAACTATCCGAATCCACAAGGAAGAAACTGATTAATGATTACGCCAAAAGCCGGAAACGGTTGCTGCTGCTGGATTATGACGGTACGCTTGTAGGTTTCAAAGGCAAGCCTGTAAAAGCAAAGCCAGATGAGGAAATTATGGGTTTGTTGCAGAGTCTATCGAGCAATGCCAATAACACTGTGGTGATAATAAGCGGGCGGGACAGATCAACGTTGGAAAAATGGCTCGGCAGTCTTGACGCAGCATTAGTTGCTGAACACGGGGCCTGGATTAAGCAAAGAGGTGAAGACTGGCAATGTATGCAGCCTTTTGAAGCTGAGTGGAAAGATACAATTAGACCTATTCTCGATCTTTATTCGGATCGAACCGCAGGTTCTTCGGTTGAAGAAAAGGATTTCTCGTTGGTCTGGCACTACCGGAGGGCGGACCCTGAACTTGCCTATATCAGAGAGCAGGAACTAAGAGGTGCCCTGGTGAATCTGACCGAAAACCTCGATGTCGGGGTGTTTGAAGGCAACAAGATCCTTGAAATAAGGGGTGCCGCTGTTAACAAGGGCCGAGCAGCGGAATTTTGGACTACAAAACGAGATTGGGATTTTTTGCTGGCGGCAGGAGACGATTATACCGATGAAGAAATGTTTAGTGTCCTACCAAAGGGTGCATACTCTATAAAAGTAGGGCTAAATATTTCAAAAGCAAGGTTCAACGTAGATACTGTGAACGAGATTAGGTCGTTACTCAAAGCATTGGTAAGGAATTAGTATGTTACGTCTTGAAGATTTCCGCCATATAGTACCCGACGAAACATTAGCTGAAATTTACGCCAAAGCAAGGCGACTCTACGGCAAACACATTGTCCACCTAAATGCCACATATCAGGGTGGCGGCGTAGCAGAGATTTTATATTCTCTCGTGCTTCTAATGAATGATGTGGGTATAGATGCCGGCTGGAGAATTTTACATGGGAGCCAGGAGTTTTTTGAGATCACAAAGAGTTTTCACAATGCTCTTCAAGGAGCAAAACTAAATTTAACGACAAGAAAAAAACAGACATACCTTCAAGTCAATGACAATTTTTCAAAGTTTTCCCACCTGGACCATGATTGTGTCATTATTCATGACCCTCAACCACTCTCAATCATAACGTCTTACAGGAAATCACAGCCCTGGATATGGCGATGTCATATAGACCTGACTAATCCACATAAAGAATTATGGGATTTTCTGAAAGGCTTTTTGCTTAAATATGACCAGATTGTTGTATCAAGCGAAAAGTACTTCAAAGACGACCTCCCAATAGACCAGAGACTAATGTTGCCGGCTATTAATCCACTTATCCAGAAGAATAAAGATATCAACGAGAAGACCATGATTGAATATATAACCAAGGCCGGCATACCAACAGACAAACCGGTAATTACCCAGGTATCGAGGCTCGACCCATGGAAGGACCCGGAGGGAGTCATAGATGTATTTAAGCTTGTTAAGGAAAAAGTCAATTGCAGACTGGTTTTTTGCTATAACGTGGCCAGTGATGACCCCGAAGGCATGAGGATGTACGACAAGGTCCAGCGAAAAGCCAATAAGTTTCTTAAACGTGGAGATATCCTCTTCGTTGTTGGAAACAATGAAACGTTGGTCAATTCTATCCAAAGATTTTCAAATGTAATAATACAAAAGTCCATAAAGGAAGGCTTCTGCCTTTGTGTTACCGAGGCGCTGTGGAAAGGAACACCAGTTGTAGCCTCAAACGTAGGGGGCATACCTTCTCAAATCAATGATGGCGAAAATGGTTTTTTGCTTGACCCAAAAGATACCGAAGGATTCGCGGACAGAATTATTCATTTACTTAAGAACCCTGATGAGGGCAAAGCTATCGGACAGAAGGCTAAAGAAACCGTAAGGCAAAAATTCCTGATAACACGGTTGCTTTCAGACTACCTGTATATGTTAAATTCCATAATGAAATAATTATGCAACCAAGGTATTTACGCTTGAGGTGCTTGTGTGATCTGTTTTGTCAGTTCCCCCAATAGGGTGTGCATTTGGGGGTCGGCTTTTTCGGCCTGACTTATCTTGCTGCAGGCGTGCATAACGGTAGTATGGTCTCGGCCTCCCAAATGGCCGCCAATTTCTTCGAGGCTGTGCTTGGTTAAATTTCTGGCTAAGTACATGCAAATCTGACGCGGCTCAGTAATGCTCTGGTTGCGTTTTTTGCTCTGCAAATCGGCAAGGCGAACGTCAAAATGGCTCGTTACCACCTCGATAATATCAGTGATACTTATATGTCTGACCGCTGCTTTGATCTGGCCTTCCAAAGCCCTCTGAGCTAATTCGAGGTCGATTACTTTGTCTGTGGTAGTCGCTACGGCATAAATGGTCGTCAAAGCGCCTTCCAATTCCCTGATGTTTGCGTGCAACTTGCGGGCGATGTATTCTGCTATTTCGTCGGAAATATTAAGGCCACGAAGATGTGCCTTCTTTTGGACGATTGCAACTCTTGTCTCGTAGCTCGGAGGGTCGATTCTTGTAACCAGGCCCCAGTTGAACCTGCTGATAAGGCGCGCTTCGAGTGAAGGAATCTTGCCGGGAGGGCTGTCGGCGCTGAGGATGATTTGTTTGCCGTTGTTGTAAAGGGCATTAAAGGTATGGAAGAATTCCTCCTGGCTGTGCTCGCGTTCGCGCAGGAACTGAACGTCGTCAATTACCAGCATATCGACAGTGCGAAACTGGCTTTGAAAGCCGGATAAATTCCCTTCCTCGATTGCTCTGATAAATCGGTTGACGAAATCTTCACAGCTTAAGAATTGAATCACGGCACCACGCCTGTTAGAAGCGTCCGCCTGTGGCGGATTAGATTTTCGCTGGGCCTCGAAACAGACGGCGTGCAAAAGATGGGTCTTTCCCAGGCCGGAATTGCCGTAAATAAAAAGAGGATTGTAGGTATTTCCGGGCGATTGACTTACCGCAACACAGCTTGCATGAGCAAGTCGGTTGCTCGGCCCTACGACAAAATTATCAAAAGTATAGTCAGGGTGAAGCTTAAGGGATGCGATTTTGTGTTTCTTTTGCAAAATGGGGTCATCAGGTCCGGACTCGAAGCGTCGAGAGCTGCTATCGAGTTTTTCGTTAGCATCAACGATGAAATCTACGGTGATAAGATGGCCTGTTATATGCTGGGCGGCCCGGGTGAAACTACTTTTGCAATTGTCCTGCAGGAACTGAACGGTTGCTTCATCGGGACAACCTATCCCGAGCGAACCGCCATTCAGATGCAATACTGTCAAACTATCGAACCACTTGCGGGCGTTGGCCGGGTCAAGCGTTTTTGTACGGTCGATTATATCAGTGAAAATATCTTCAACTTCGCGAACTGCCACGTCACCATCCTTTGTGAATCGATACTCAATGCGAAAAGCAACTGCCTATTAAAACATACCAATCAAAAGTTTGCCATTTCATCCCGCACCAATCAGGCAAGAACCGAAGCTCATTTGGTTAGGAGTAAAAACGATAGTGGGAAATCTAACTTGAATCGCTCGGTTTGTCAAAGAAAATTATCCGGCTCGCGGCAAAAAACAAAAAATTGCATTTTTTTTTCGTGACCTATGGGAGCTCTGGAAAATTAAATCTTAGCCAGACTTGAAATTTTCACAAATCCCGATACTATCAAGTCTGCGCTAGTCCCGTTAAAAGTAATAGAGTTATGCAAAATTGAGGTTAGGCAGAAGCCTCTTCGAAGTAAGGTAACAGCCGCTAACAGGGCCAAAAAGCATTTTTAGCGAAAGGCGAACAGCTATGGGAATCTTCACCAAAACGGCAGGATATTTCAAAGACCGATTGGGCAAAACACGTGACAAGATCAGCAGCTCACTTTCGTCGGTACTAACTCTGGGCAGAAATATCGATGAAAGCCTGCTCGATAAGCTGGAAGAAACGCTGATAAGCGACGATATTGGCGTCGAAACGACGGATAAGCTCGTATCAGAGCTGCGTGAAGCCTATCGCAGCAGGCAAATCGCAAAGACCGACGATATCGTACCGTTTCTCAAAGAGCACATTAAAAGCTATTGGCCTGACCGCGACAGACAACTGCACCTGGCTCAGTCCGGCCCAACCGTTATCCTGGTCGCCGGCGTCAACGGCACCGGCAAAACCACAAGCATCGCCAAGCTCGGGTATATACTGAGCCAAAACAACAAGAAGATCATTGTCGCCGCGTGCGATACGTTCCGCGCCGCCGCCGTGGAGCAGTTGACCATCTGGGCTGAACGCATCGGCGTGCAAATCGTAAAGCACCAAACCGGCGGCGACCCGGCGGCGGTCGCCTTTGATGCTTGTGAGGCCGCTGTCGCAAGAGGCACAGATATCCTGATTCTCGACACAGCCGGGCGATTGCACACGAAAAAGGACCTGATGAAGCAACTGACAAAAATTCGTGATGTCGTAGCCCGCAAAATCCCCGGCGCCCCGAATGAGGTGCTGCTGGTTCTCGACGCCACTACCGGCCAGAATGCAATTGTCCAGGCAAAGATGTTCACCGAGGCAATTAACGTTTCAGGGATATTCTTAGCCAAGCTTGACGGCACCGCACGGGGTGGAATCGTTATCGCTATAAAAGACCAACTCGATATACCGGTAAAATTCGTCGGCTTGGGCGAAAAGCCGGAAGATATCGCAGAGTTCGACCCGAACACATTTGTCGAAGCATTGTTTGAATAGTTTTGATAATTTCCTTTGGGAGTAATAACAATGAGATACAAAAGCGTATTTTGTTTGCTGCTACTAACGTCAGCAATCCTTCTACCTGAGCCGATCTGTTCATGTATCTGTCTATCCAACTCCAAAAGCGATTCCGATACTTCAAAAACTGCTGCTTCGCAGAGCGAAAAGTTGATTGAGCAAATAAAAAAATCTCTTCCCGAAAAGCCGGGAGCGGAAGCGACAGACCAAGAGTGGGAAATCTGGCGAGCTAAAGACATCGAGCTAAGAAGGACACGAATCAAGGTAATTGAACAACTGGAGAAAGAAAACTTATCTGATGAGCAAATAAAACCGTATTTGGTGATGAAAATAGATGATCTTGAAACGTGTTTTTATTATGCCCGCGGTGAGGCTAATAAGTTTGAAGGTAAGTTCTGGAGAATGATGGATGAAGGCCCACGTCTGGCAAAAACCTTGGCTACGGAATTGCATTGGTCACTTAATATTTGGCATGTTAATACACATCTAATGCATCTATCTGACGCTGACATGCAGCAAATCGCCGATTTTGAGATTTCTCGCAAGGACCAGCCTGAAGCAGGAAGACTCATGGCGAAAGCGATAAGGCTCGGCCATCTAAACGCAGAGGCAAAGAGCAAATGGGAAACCTGGGTACTGGAAAATATGCCCGCTGAAAGCCAGGGATACCAATTGACCGCTGCAATGAACCGGCTCAAAACCAGCATGGGGAAATTATTCGAGTTTAAAGGCGAAGACCTACACGGCAAAGTAGTTAGTTCTAAAAGACTTAAAGGCAAGGTCGTACTCCTTGATTTCTGGGCATTCTGGTGCGGCTTTTGTTTGACCGAGATACCCCAACTGAAAGAACTTAACGAACTCTATTATGACAAAGGGCTTAGAATAATTGGTGTGTTCAACGATTATCGTATTGACCAGCTTAAAGAATATGTCGAGAAAAACAGAATAAACTGGCCTCAACTGGTAGAACGCACAGCAAACAAATCTTCCTATATGCACCCATTAGCCAAAAAACATGCTATCAGCGGTCTGCCTCGATACCTTTTAATAGGGCGCAGCGGAAAACTGAGAAAGCAACACGTGAGAGTAGCGCCCTTGAAGCCGCTAATAATTGAGCTTTTAGAAAAACACAAAGGCCCGTGATTACCCGGAATTGAAACAGGATATGATAATGCTCCGCTCTCCATTTATAAGAAAGGATTTCATCCTCATTCTTTTGTCCCCCTTCATAGGTACAAGCACAGGGGCTCAAGAGGCGCCACTCACACCAAAACCGGTTCCGCACATGCAGGTCATACCGATGCCTTACTATCAGGCTTCGTTTCAGCGCGACGGTGTAGAGCTTACCCGATACCACTTCGGTCCCGGTCTTCATCGGCCTTTTCTATTTCCTATAATCGGCCAATCAGGGTTGTCCCTTACACGTATGGGACACCCGCACGACCCGGAATCGCACAGCCATCATAATTCTGTCTGGATTTCTCACAATGATGTCGATGGAATAAGTTTCTGGAGCGACCGTGGCGGCGGGAAAATTCGCCATAAACGCATCGTCAACTTCGAAGACTCTGGCGAACGTTCATCCATAGTTACAGAAAACGAGTGGCTAACCAATGAAGGTAAAGTCCTGCTTTTAGAAACACGGCGGGTAACGGTACTTCTGCTCGAAAACTCTGAATGGCTGCTGATAATTGATATGGAATTCAAGGCCAAAGATAAGCCGGTTACCCTCGGAAAAACCCCTTTTGGAATGATTGGCGTCCGAATGGCCAAGACCATTGGTGTCAATGACGGCGGCGGGAGAATTCGCAACTCCGAAGGAGCAGTAAACGAAAAAGAGGTTTTCTGGAAGCGAGCCAGATGGGTCGACTATTCCGGCGCCGTTACAAATGAAAGACTGGAAGGCATAACGCTCTTTGACCATCCGGACAACCCGAACTTCAACACATACTTTCACGTCCGAAATGACGGCTGGATGGGAGCTTCTCTAACATTCGACGGCCCCAGGAAGATTCGTCCGAAAGAATCTCTGCACATTCGCTACGGGCTGTATGTTCACAGCGATATGAAAGCCAGAGACGCTATCGAAGCAAAGTGGAAACAGTTTACCCAAATACATCCCGTAAATTTGGCAAATCCAACAAGAAAATAATAAAACGTAACTTGACGAATTTAATTCAAACTTACCAATTCTCTATGTCATTCCCGCGCAAGCGGGAATCCACACTACTACCACGGTTTTGGATTCCTGTTTTCACAGGAATGACAAGTTGCATTACACTCTTGTCAAGGAAGCACTCACTTTGAAGTTTACTTTAAAAACAATCAGTTTGATAATTTATAATTAGTTGATGCCCGTCATTTCGAGATTGCCACGGACAGTTGCAGTACCCTCAGCGATTGAAAGACCGCCGCGATTTACAATGTTCTCCGTAATTAGATTGTCGCGGCCACCTTTTACCTGGATTGACGCTCCCTTCATCGGTGCCTGGCGGCGCTCAATTACAGAACAGCCGGCAACCCGGCACCGCACGGCGTCGGTCAGCGTAATGCCGCGGAACCTGAAATCAAGAACTTGGCAGTTCACAATTGCGACATCCTCACTTGCCTTAACATCAATGGCACCGCCGGTCTGCGAAGAACCCTGAAAACTGTTTTCGATAATTGTGTTCGAGAGAGTAACTCCCTTGCAGCGGTCAATACAAATGCCGTCAACCAGATGTTTTTTCTTATGGTCGGGATTCCAGTCGATATTATTATTGCCGGCAACAATGTTAGCGCAATCTTCGAGCCAGAGAGTATGCTCAGCGGCACTATAGAGGGAGTTGCCGGAGATAGAAACACCTCGGCAGTTGACCAGATGAATGTTGTGCGTTTGACTGCCGATAAGGTTTCCTGTTATAGCTAAAAGACCACCGACTTTGAGATTTTTGCCGCCGAGAAAGCGGATGTTGGCTCCGCCCGGGCTGGGTCTGGCCTGGATGGTATTGCCGACGATTGTGCCTTCCCTGAATGAGCTGCCGGGCGGTGTCATATCTATCAGTATATCAGCCGAGCCTTGGCTGTTGGGGTCGTAATTATACTCGATGTCGTTGCCGACGATCTGAAAGTTTCGCATTTCGCCGCCCAACAGCCGGATTCCCGCAGCCGGATTGTAACTGATATGGCTGTCGGCGATGATTGCCTGATGCAAGTTCACCTTATTGAAGTCAATTCCAACTTGCCTGTTGTGATAGATATGGCAGTTGTTGATTATCAAATTACGATTGCGCTTTACCAGCTCAACGCCAATTTTACAACGCCGGATTAGCAGATTAGTAAGTGTGGCCTGCATGGTTTTCTCTAAGCGCAGGCCGATTGATTCCGGATGGGCACCACGAATTTCGAATCCGGTGATGATTGGCAGTCGCTGGCGCTGCCAGACCTGGTCACGAACACTGTCAGGGTCACCGGTTCCATCGTGAGTGCCAATAAAATGAAATGCCGGCCCCGGCCCTGCCATAATAATAGCAGCCGTGCCGGCTCCAACCAGCGAAGTCCTGCCACACACATTCAGGTCCACCACGACAGTGCGGGTAAGACGATAGTTTCCTTTTGGAAAGTACACAGCGCCTTTGCCGGCTTTTACGGCTGCCTCTATTGCGGCAGTATCATCAGCCCTGCCGTCACCTACCGCTCCAAAGTGCTTTACCCCCGCGCTTTCTTGCCCGCCACCCCGACTCGCGTCGGGAGACGCGGGGGCAGGCAAAAGCAAGAGTGGGGGTGCAGCAATGCCGGCCAGCGTCGTATTTATCGAATCAGCCTGATTCGGCGGCACCGCAGTAAACACAGCGGTAGCTACAAAGAACAAAGCTACAACAAGCAAATTTTGGCGTACCATATCTGGATATGTCCTTTCTTATCTTAAAATAGAAATTGTCAAATATGCTCAAACTCTGGGATAACCACCCAGATATTCTGTTTTGGGTAAATCACCTATCAGCGGCATTGCGTATTCGATAAAGGCCTCCGTTACACCATTGCCTTCGGCGTTAATAAATTCGTCGGGCATAGGTTTCGTTTTTTCGGCCACGTTGCTAAGCTCGGTGCGGAATAATTCGACCTTATAGTCGGCACCGTTGCCGAGGCGCTTTATTGCCACTGAGCCGCTATCTTCAGTCATAGCATACTGAACAGCATGACGCCCACACCAGCGTGCCTCATTAACATCGACAGGAGACTGGATGCCTGGGAAGCTTCTCTGCAAGTAGCCGAAGGTATCAGCGCGGACGCGCTTAACACCAAGTTCGGCTTTTACCTGCCCTGCCAAAAAGTCAGCTAAAGCACCCGTACCGGACAGTTGTATATTTCCGTGGGCATCGGTTTCCGCCTGCTCTGCCAGTTTCTTGGCCCAGGTAACGCCGTCGGCATCGCAGATTCCCTCGCTTACCGTAACGACACATCTGTTGAGTTTTTTATAAACGGCATCTACATCAGCAAGGAACTTGTCCATCGAAATAGGCCTTTCGGGAACATATACCAGATGAGGGCCATCGTCATCCCTTTGCTTACCTAAGACGGTGGCAGCGGTCAGAAAGCCGGCGTGTCTGCCCATAATCACATCGATTTTCACACCGGGCAGGGCACGGTTGTCCAGATCGTCTCCCGTCAGGGCACAGGCCTCGAATTTCGCAGCGGTTCCATAGCCGGGACAGTGGTCGGTAACCAGCAGGTCGTTATCCACGGTTTTGGGGATGTGAAATGCCCGAATGTCGAAGTTCTCCTCGTCGGCCACCGTGTTGAGGATATGAGCGGTATTGGCTGAGTCGTTGCCGCCGATGTAGAAAAAGTATCTGATATTGCGCTTTTTAAAGACCTCAAGGATTTTCGCACAATATTCTTCATCGGGCTTTTCCCTGCTGGTGCCGATAGCCGAAGACGGCGAAGCGGCTACCAATTCAAGCGTCTCGGATGACAGCTTTGTCAAATCGATGAAGTCGTCTTTGACCATACCGACCACGGCGTGAATAGCGCCGTAGATGTTCTCAATTTCAGGATGTTTCTTCGCTTCTTCGATAACGCCGACCAGAGAGGCATTTATAACGCCGGTCGGCCCGCCTGATTGCCCAACTACCGCATTTGCTTTCGGTGCATCTGCCATTTCATATACTCTCCATCAAAATTTCTGCCTTTAGGCATGCTGTGCATTACGTTACCATCAAGGAGAACGAGATTATACAGAAGCCATTCAAAAACACAAGGATAATCGAAAATTGGCCCATTCGACTGCGCTCAGGACAGGCTTTGATTGGGTTTGAATTGGGTTTGTTTTTTTGGAGCCGGAAGGCGGTTTCATTCTCATAATCCTTTGTGACAAATAAGTTTGCGTTCATTTTGGGCTTTACGGAAATTGGGTTTGAATTGGGTTTGTTTTTTCGGAC
>CAYQKF010000128.1:0-14166 GCA_964417935.1 uncultured Pirellulales bacterium | reverse complement strand
AGGCGTTCTGGGAAAACGGCGACCAGACCAGAGTTGTCGGTGAAAGATTTGTGGACGAGGGAGCGCTGCTGCAGGTGAATGAGCCTATTGTTTCCATTCTCGAAAACAACCCATTGACCGCAGTGGTTTACGTCATTGAAAGGGACTACCAAAAAGTCGAGGTAGGTCAACAGTCTGTTGTCACTACCGATGCCTATCCCGATAAAACTTTTACCGGCAGTGTTGTCCGCATAGCGCCGCTTCTCAAAGAAAGCTCCCGTCAGGCCAGAGTGGAAATAGAAGTCCCGAATCCTGAACAGCTGCTCAAGCCGGGAATGTTTGTAAGGTCCCGAATCGAGTTCGCCAGGCATGATAACGCCACGCTGATTCCGTTCGCTGCTCTGGTCAGAAGAGAGGGCAAAGAAGGGATTTTTATTGCCGACACGAGCGCTCTCAAGGCTCGTTTTGTTCCCGTAACAACAGGTATCATAAACGGCGAATTAGTTGAGGTAAGAGCACCAAATATTTCAGGTTTGGTGGTCACTATGGGTAATCATCTTCTCGAGGATGGCTCAGATATTATGCTGCCCGGGAAGAAAGACTCGGAAAAGGTTCCTCAAAATATGGACATTAAATCTAATTCGGCTTCGGTCAATGCCAGGTCAGGAGATTCGCGATGAGAATCTCACGCTTTGCCGTCCACCGCCCGATATTCACGATTATGGTGGTTTTGATTGTAGTCCTCCTTGGCGCTATCTCGCTATTAAGACTTCCTATCGACCTTATGCCGGATATTTCATACCCGACTCTCAGCATTTCCTGTGCTTACGAAAACGCCGGCCCCGAGGAGATCGAGGAACTCATAACCCGGCCGATCGAACAGGCCGTCAGTGCTGTACCAGGGGTCGAAGAACTGACCTCGGTTTCGGTTGAGGGCCAAGGCACAGTTAGGGTGACTTTTGCCTGGGGAACGGACTTAGACGCCGCCGCGAACGATATCCGTGACCGCCTGGACCGCATTATCGACCATTTACCCGACGACGCTGAGCGACCCACACTTCGAAAATACGATCTCGCCAGCTTCTCGATATTGAGCCTTGGCGCCTCCAGCAACCTGGACCCCGTCCAGACCCGGCAGATTATTGAAAACCAGGTGCAATATCGGCTTGAGCGTGTTCCCGGCGTGGCCGCTGTCAATATCCGGGGAGGTCTTGATCGCGAGATACACGTTAGTCTTGACCCGGCCAAGATAAACGCGCTGGCTATACCGCTCGAATCCATTATCTCGCGCATACGGGAGGGAAACGTAAACATCCCCGCCGGCACGATCGAGAAAGGCAATTTCGAGATTACCGTCAGAACACCCGGCGAATACACCGACCTCAAACAACTTCAGGATACCGTGATCGCCATCAGGCACGGCGCGCCCATACATTTGAGGGAAATCGCCCTCGTGGAGGATTCGTGGCAAAAAATCACGAGGATTGTCCGAGTCGATGGCGTACCGGGAATATGGCTCTCCGTCTATAAGCAGTCCGGCAAAAATACCGTTGATGTTGCACGCGGTGCACTTGCCGAGCTCGAGCGCATCAACCGCGACATACCGCAGATAAAGATTATACCCATCATCAACACATCCGATTATATTGTGCGTTCCATCACCAATGTCGGTACTTCTGCGATTTATGGAGGCTTACTTGCCGTCGTTGTGCTGCTTCTGTTTCTTCGCAATTTCCGCAGTACAATCGTTATCGCCACCGCTATCCCGGTCTCGATCATTGCGACTTTTGCCCTTTTGTACTTTGGTAATTGCACTCTCAACATCATGACACTCGGCGGCCTTGCCCTTGGAATCGGCATGCTCGTTGATAATGCAATTGTCGTACTCGAGAACATCTTTCGTATGCGGGAATCAGGTGAATTGCTGGAACGTGCCGCCGTCAATGGTGCCGAGGAAGTCACCGCTGCCGTTATCGCGAGCACGCTGACTACGATGGTGGTTTTTCTGCCGCTGGTCTTTGTAAGAGGCATGTCAGGCGTAATGTTCAAGCAGCTCTCAATCGTTGTCAGTTTCTCGCTCTTGTGCTCTCTCGCGGTGGCCCTTACGGTAGTCCCTATGCTTTCTGCCCGTATCCTTCCCTCCGCGTCGAGCGATAAAAGGTTCAAGCACACTTTTGGGGGGCGGGTATTCGAAATCAGCGGGCAATTCTTCAAAGCTCTGGAGGACGGCTACAAGAAACTCCTGCATTTCGCTCTGGCAAACCGTGCCTTCGTCGTGGTTATTGCAGTCCTGCTCCTGACTGCAAGCCTAATGCTCACACCGTATGTCGGCGTCGAGCTGATGCCCAGCACGGATGAGGGCGAGGTCCGGGTCGAAGCCGAGATGCAGGTCGGTACCAGGCTGAATCTGCTGGATGAAAAATTCAAGGTCATCGAGAAAATCGTCAACGAATCTGTGCCTGAAATAAAGAGCACGGTAACGAGTGTTGGCGGATCTCGATGGCACGGATCGGGCGGCCATACCGGCAGTGTCCGCATCTCACTGAAGCCTCAGTCCGAGCGAACAAGATCGAGTGAGCAGATTGCTGACGAGCTGCGCGGCGAGCTGAGCAAAATACCGGGGATGATTGTCCGAACCCGCGCCGGCGGGGGGCTGTTCATATTCCGCTTGGCCACATCGGGGGCTGACAGAGTGCAGGTTGAAGTCCGGGGTCACGACCTTCAGATGGCGGATATACTGGCCGCACAGGTCAAAGAAATTGTCGAATCGGTCGAAGGGATTACAGATGCTCGAATCAGCCGGGAGTCGGGCAGCCCCGAAGAGCTTGTTCTTATTGATCGCCAGAAAGCCGCCGATATGAAACTGACCGTTTCAAAGATAGCAAATGCCCTTCAAACTATCATTTCAGGAACAAGGGCCGGATACTATCGCCAGGCAGGAGACGAATATGCAATTCTTGTGAAGCTCCGGGACGCAGAGCAGATGGATCTCAGAGACATTCTCGATTTGACGATAACAAACTCGGACGGCGAGCCCGTCGTCCTCAGGAATGTCGTAACTGTGGGTCCTCGAAGCGGCCCCGTGCTGATCGAGCGAAAAGACCAGGAACGCATCACCAGCGTCTCGGCCGACGTAAGCGGAAGGGATATGGGCTCGGTTCTCTCGGACATACATAGACTACTGCGAAGCGTCCCTGTACCGGCAGATTTTAATATCACCTTCGGTGGTGATTATGAAGAGCAACAGAAGTCATTTCGCGAACTCTTGTTCAGCTGCGTTCTGGCTCTGGTGCTGGTTTATATGGTGATGGCCTGCCAGTATGAGTCTTTACGCGACCCCTTCGTTGTCATGTTTTCCGTGCCGCTGGCCGCGATAGGAGTTATTCTGATGCTTTTCCTCACGGGTACAACTTTTAATGTTCAGTCTTTCATCGGTTGCATTATGCTCGGAGGAATTGTCGTCAACAATGCGATTCTTCTTGTCGACCATACCAACCTGCTGCGTCGCAAAGCCTCTATGCCGATTCGAGACGCTATAGAAGAAGCAGGCCGAAGACGCCTCCGGCCGATTCTTATGACTGCAATGACAACTATTACCGCCCTGGTGCCTTTGGCCCTTGGCCTCGGCGAGGGGGGCGAAGCTCAGGCTCCCATGGCAAGAGCCGTCATCGGAGGTTTGCTAAGCTCTACGTTGATTACACTCGTATTTGTCCCTGTTGTCTATTCTATTTTTGAACGCCGCAGCCCCGGCGCAATATCCAGCGATAAAAGTGATACGGAAAATATTTCAAATTAACGGCGATTGAAAAGATGTTTATTAAAAATTCAACCACTATATTTTGTGGCATGATATTAGTTGTTAAGGCCGTCTTGCTGTCCTCATGTTTGTCACTCGATCCCGAACCTTACTCCGATTATATCGGGCCCAAAACCGAAGGCGATTTACCACAGTATCAACAAAAGCTTCCCGTGCAAAAACCTGTTGACGCAAACAGTGCTACTCTGACCAAAGGCCCTCTCAAAATAGGTATCCAAAGGGCGATTCTTCTCGCTATGGAAAACAACCGGTCGCTTGTTGTCGAAAGAATGAATCCTGAGATAAGCCGTACGTTTGAAAAGGAGGAGCTTGCGATATTTGATCCAATTCTTGGCGCCGAAGTATCCAACAGAAGAACTGTCGCTGATAGACTGTCCCGAGCCGGCTCCAGTACTGAAAGTCAAATTGTGGATGCTGTTACAGGCTTGATTTCGCTGGGTACACTTTTGCCCACCGGCACCGCTCTTGAGCTTCAGGGTAGTACAAGTTATATGGACTCATCTCTATATAGCGATACATTCACGGCCACTCGCCTTGGAGTCGGTGTTACTCAGGCGCTTCTGCAAGGGATGGATATCCGTGCTAATTTGGCACGCGTGCATCAGGCCAGACTTGGTACACTCATATCACAGTACGAGTTGCGTGGCTTTACCGAGATTGTCCTCGAAGAAGTTGAATCAAAGTTCTGGGATTACGCCCTCGCTCAAAGACAAATTGAAATTTATACCAACTCGCTCAGCCTCGCCGAAAAGCAGATGGCCGAAGCTCAGGAACGAATCAAGATTGGAAAACTTGCCGAGACCGAACTGGCTGCTGCACAGGCCGAAGTTGCGCTCAGGCGGGAAAACCTCATAAATGCACGAAGTGACCTTGCCAAGGAACGTTTGAATCTGCTGCGGCTGCTGAACCCGTCAGAGAATGTTAATTGGAACAGGGACATTATTCTTGAATACGAGACTGCCTTGCCGAGCATTGAACTTGATAATGTCGAACAGCATGTCCAGGTTGCGCTGAAAATGCGTCCGGACCTGAATCAGGCCCGACTACAGATACAACAAGGTGATCTGGAAGTGATAAAAACCAAAAACGGGCTTCTTCCTAAGATGGATTTCTTTATTGCGTTTGGCAAGACAGGCTATGCGGATACCTTCAATAGTTCCGCAAATAATATATTTGGTGATAGTTACGATGTTACCGGCGGTCTTATATTTGAATATCCTCCGATAAGTCGAGGCGCTCGTGCCCGGCACAGTCGGGCTGTTATCGGCAGGCAGCAGTTACTCGAAGCCTTAAAAAATCTCACCCAGCTTGTACAGGTCGACGTTCGCTCCGCTTACATTGAGGCAACACGTGCCGGCGAACAAATTGCCGCAACGGCCGCCACCCGTAATTTCCAGGAGGAAAAACTCCGCACCGAAACCGAAAAATTCAGGGTGGGCAAATCCACTTCATTGCTCGTTGCCCAGGCCCAGCGGGACCTTCTTGCCAGTCAGATTGCCGAAATACAGGCTTTCGCTAATTATCTAAAGGCTCTGGTTTCTCTTTACGGATTGGAAGGCTCCTTGCTTCAACGCAGGGGTATCTCATCGGCAGGCGCTGAATCCATTACTCTCGATAGCCAAAAACCACGCGATATGTCACGGTAGAAATTAACGCCCCAGGTAACTGCGTCCTTTCGGTCAAAGAGCATATTGCCGATTGGGATAGCCATTTCTGCAAACCAGCGGTCTTTCTCAACCGTGCAGGCAGCCGACCAGTCGCAGCCCCCGTGTTTGCTAATAACAAAAAAAGTTGTTATTTGCCGATGCAGTAGAGATTTTTAGCGGTACGGATGAACAGTCGACCATCAGCGATAGCAATCGAAGACTGAATTGGACCTTCCTCTATTTTTGTCTGGAAGATAATTTTGAATTCATTGCCGCCTGCGGCGAGCACTACGATTTCGCCGGTTTCATTGATACAGTAAAGTTTTCCATCTGCGCCGGTCAGTGAGGCGCGCCAGGGACCGCGTCCGCCGATTTTGCCCTGCCAAATTTGTCGGCCGGTTTTCGGCTCAAGGCAGGTTACGACTTTTCCATACCTGATGCCGTTCAGCACATACAGGCGCTTCTGATAATAAAGAGGAGTGCTGGCATCGGGTGATGGGCCGTCAAATTCCCAGACAATGTGACCCTGAGATGGATTATAAGGATTGGGGGGTTGAAGAGCAAAGACACCACCGTGTTTGTGTCGGGTGCCGAAAATCAGGCCCTCGCCGATGACAAGAGAAGGAATTATTCTCGAATCTCTGACTTTATTTGTGTGGTATTCAAAACGCCATAATTCTTTTCCGGTATCCGGGTCGTGTGCGGTGATGAAGTCACCGCCGGTATTGAGGATTTCGGCGTGCCCGTTACGAACAAAGGGAATGGGCGTACTGTATGTTTCCATTCCCTCGTCGAATGCGTTGGTTGGTCGCTGCTGTTTCCAGAGAGTTTTGCCGGTTCGCGTCTCAAGCGCCATCAGATACGAATCGAGAGGTGCATCAGCCTCTGGTCGTTGATAAGGTTTGTTGCGGCGAACTGCGAGGATGAAGAGTTTGTTTCGGTAAAGCAGCGGGCTGGAACTATATCCGAACTGCAGGGCCAGATTACCGTATTCGGTTTCAATGTTACGCGACCATAGTTTGTTCCCTTCATAATCAAAGCCGACAAGGTCGCCGCTGCCGTATAGGAAAAATACATATTTGCCGTCGGTAACCGCAGAAGGCGATGCCATATTGTTGCGGGGTAATCTGCGAGAATCCGACCCGATATGTTTTTCCCACAACTTTTTACCGTTCTGAGCGTCGAAGCACAGTGCGACAAAATCGGGTCCTCTTTTAACCATGGAACTGACAAACACTCTGTCGTTAAAGATAATGGGAGTGGCGCCGCTGGGACCGGGAAGCGGGCTGACCCAGGCGATGCCTTCGGTTTGGCTCCAGGAATGGGGGAGGTTTTTTTCGTCGGTGGAGCCGTTAAAAAACGGCCCGCGCCATTGAGGCCAGTCGGTGGCCGATATCGGAACGGACGTTACAGATATTGTAATAATAGTGCAAAATAGAATTGTCTTTTTTGTCATTTGTTATTTCTCTATAGAGTGTTTCTAATCTTTATAATCGAGATTAATCATAGGAAGCTTACAGTGTTTTTTACGTTACCGGCCCATATCGCGGTCCCAGACTCGGCGCCAGCTTCTTGCCGTGTTCTAATAACGAGGTGCGCTGCTTATCTGAGAGCGGCTTGTATTTCCGGGCGAACTCAACATTCTGTATGGCCTGCTCGACTGTATATGGACCGACCACAGCTACGCTGACGCCTTCGAGATCGAGTGCATAGGCCATTGCATTAGGCAGATAAGCAGGTTCGGTGACACAGCCGATGTGGCCGGATCTGTGATTGGGGAAGCCACCCTTGATGCCGGCATAGACCTTCATAGCCACGCAGCCGACGTTGCGTTTTCTTGCTTCGGGCAAAACCTTACTTTCGAAATCATAGATGTTCCTGTCCGCATAATTCATTACGCACATAATCACGTCAATCTGGTCGGTCTTGAGCATACGGACGAAATTGGGCGGCCTGTTATGTCCTGATATTCCAATGAAACGTATCTTGCCGGCTTCCTTCTGCTTCAGCAGGTATTCTAAGACGCCATCCTTGGCCAGGACACGGTCAAGTTTTTTGCTGCCGATGCTATGGATATGCACGAGGTCGAGGTGGTCGATTTTGAGCCGGCGCAGTGATTCGCTCAGGGAACGCTCTGCTCTGTCTGCATTATCGGTCGATACCTTTGTGACGATAAAGAGCTTGTCTCGGCGTTTCGGAACCAGGTGACCAAGGATTTCCTCAGCGTTGCCGTATATCCTCGCGGTATCGATATAGGTAATCCCGCGGTCGATGGCTTGGCCAAAGATTTTAATACCCTCCTGGACATCAACGGGACCTTCTCCAACTGGGGCCGTTCCGAGGCCGAGGATGGATACCTTCTGGTTTGTTCGCCCAAGAACTCGTTTTTGCAATTCGTCGACCGGCTGAGCAGATGTCTGCTGGTGAATAGCGGCGAGGGCCAGCCCGGCACCGGCGAAGCTGACCCTTTTCAGGAATTGGCGCCGGTTCACACCTTCGCCCTGCCGTGACAATTCGCTGCCGGTCAAAGCGACGCGTGGTTTGTGAATAATATTGTTTTTCATAATGTTTCCCCTTCTAAATTAGTTTGTGTTGTGGAAACAGTATCTGTCATTCCCGCGAAAGCGGGAATCCAGTTTTTTCGCTCTGGACCCCTGCTTTCGCAGGGGTGACATCGTTGGTTTTTTCTTTCCGAAACAGGTACTAATTCGCTTCTTTCTCAATAAAATGCATTTCTTACTTCTCTGCGACCGCTCTTTTCTGAGCACCATTTTTCAAAACGAAGGAATTTTTTGCAGCGGTAAGCTGGTTTCCAATTAAAACAATGCCTTTCGTGGTTTTTCCCCTAAGTTCGAGAAAGCTGCCTGTTCCAGGCAATGCCCTGCATCCGTGGATAAAGGCATCTTGTACGTTTTCCATCCGAACGACCGGCTCATCCGCTCGCACATTCGTCGTTTTGATTCCACTGAGCTCGAGATTTTTGCAGTTCCTAAACTCGAAAGCGGGACCTTTGTTCGTATTGACCTGCACGTTTTGCAGTTCAAGACCCACAGTGCTGTCACAAAGTAATCCTACGTCGGTTGAGGCCACCACGTCGGTGATACGCAGTCCCTGTATGGGCATTTCGGGTAGGCCGAGTATTTTTGCCATACACGGGGACTTCTTGATAGTAAAATGGCTTATGGTAATGTCACGAAAAATTGGTGTCCGCTTTGAAACAGGCTCCGGGTCGGTCTTTGTGTAAAAAGTCGTGATGTAAATCGGCTCTCTGACGTTTTCGACTACAAAGTTGGAGAAGCGAATGTTTTCCACGACTCCGCCACGGCCCCGTGTGCTCTTGATACGAACAGCACGGTCGGTCCCCACACATACGATGTTGCTGGCGGTAACGTTGCGGACATCTCCTGACATTTCGCTGCCGATGACTATGGCGCCGTGGCCTTTGTACATTACGCAATTGGTAATGGTAACATTTTCCGTAGGCTTGCCCTTCAACCTGCCTTCTTCATCGCGTCCAGATTTCAACGTGATGCAGTCATCGCCTGTGTCGATAAAGCAGTTCGAGATGCGCACATTCCGGCAGGACTCGGGATTCACGCCATCGGTGTTTGGACCGGATTCAGGATTGATAATCGAAATACCTTCTACTACCAGATTATCACAACCGACCGGATGGACTGTCCATGACGGAGAGTCGACAATGGTAACTCCCTGGAGCAATACATTACGGCAGCGGTAGAGGTTAATCACCCGCGGGCGACCATAGGTAAGAATCTTCTCTTGACCTTTTTTGTTGTTTTTATCTTTCCTCAAAGCCTCCCACCATGGCTTGCCCTGACCGTTGAGAGTGCCCCTGCCGGTAACGGCGATGTTTTCAAGGTCGATCCCGGTAATCAGACTCGAACGTTTCGTGTCGTCTGATAGGATGCGCCAGCGTGGTTTAAACGGTGGAAAATCCTCGAAGTTGGTGCTCGCCAGCAGCGTTGCGCCCTCGCCGATGTGCAGCGTTACGTTACTCTTGAGAAAGATTGCGCCCGACAGATACTTTCCTGCGGGGAAATGCACCGTTCCGCCTCCCGCAACGGCGCAGGCGTCCACGGCCTTCTGGATGGCTTTGGTGCATAGGATTTTCCCATCCGCTACAGCTCCATAATCCACCACATTGAAAAAAAGCGAGGTCTTAGCCGACTGCGCAAAAGACGCGCTCGAGACAAAAACAAACCCGGCGAAAAGAAGTAACAAAACTGACATACTAATTTTTCTCATGATTGTTTTTTCCTTATAAAGTCCACCGCTTACTTTGCTTCAATCAACAGAACCCAGTCATTGCGGTCAACAGTTTTAAAAGTCTGGGGGGATTTTTCAACCTTACCGGCGTCGAGCCAGCCGCCGGTGCGGGGGTGATACCAGCGAGCGGTTGCGTTTTTGTCGAGTGAATCGTTTTTTAGTGTGACGGAGCCGCCTTCAGGGAGATAGACTACCAGCAAGTCCCCTTCTTTGGATTTTGCCGCCGCGATGAATTTCGAGGCATCTTTTTTCCCTGGCTGTTCAGTGAGAATTTCCGGTGCAGGGACCAGCCGCCACCATTCGATTGACTTGAAGAACTGATGCAGGTATTTCATGCTCAATGCGCCGGGAAGGTCTTTCGCGATGTACCAGGGCGAGCCAAGACCGGTGCTGAGGTGATCCGCCGGCGCTTGCACTTTGGTATGCCAGCCCCAGATTCCCTGACCGCCGTAGGTTACTCCTGCTGTGGGAGAGACCAGCAAGCTCCAATAAGCGGCACGACGGACCGAATGGTCGTTATGGACTTTTCGATATGTGTAGCCGTTGTGCGCTTCGTAGTTGGGTTCGATATTGATAACGGGCAGGTTGGGTTTGTTGTTCCATTCCGTGCTGGGCGGTCCCTGGTTGAGCCAACGGAAGGTTTTTTCGTCGTCACCGTGTCCGCTCTGATAACCGATGAAACTGAACCACGGTTCGTTGCGAAATTCCTTGCCAACCCAGCTTCTTCCCCTGACGTGCATAGTTGCCAGGCGATGTTGGTCCTTGTTAAAAACTACGCGGCCAATCCGCTTCCATGTTTCCGCATTTTCGCCACTATAATTACCGTCACCACCGAGGAACCAGATAACCTGATGGGCACCATATCTGGCTATCATATATTCAGCCAGCACAATTTTTTGGTCTTCGGGCAAATAATAACCAGGATTGTCATCGCCCCGGATTGCCCAGAGCAAAACCGGTACGGCAACAAGCCCCGCCTCATTAATCGCATCGACATACTTGTCCAGACGCTGGAAATATGGAGGATTGACGGTGACTTTTTCCTTGCCCAAAAAAGTGGGATTTCCATCCGCGTCTGTTTTGGTCATACGCCATTGGGTCATTACAAACTGGATGGCAGTAAATTCTTTCCACAGGCGGTCTTTGAGGAAAATATTCCAATCATTCAGGTCCGCAAGCGACGGACCGCACCAGACGGTATCGGCCAGCCAGAAGAAAGGAGTACCATCAGCGTGCTCGAAGTATCGCCGATTGTCGGAAAGACGCAATTCTCCATACCGGTAAAGTGGAAGAACACCCCGGTATTTTTCACATTGAAACGAGCCGGTTTGGTTGTGAAGTCCTTTATTATTTGTGTCCGAGCACAATGTTTTATATGTCCACTTGCCCGGTTCATCCGGCGAAAAGCGTACACGCCATACCCGGCTTCCGTCCCAGAAGGCAAGGAACATTCTTTTGTTTCCACTTAGCGAAGTAAATTCCACTCTTACCTTAATGTCCTGGACCGGATTATTATAGTCCTTTGAACTTTGTAACGTGTCCTCAAAGCGGGTCCACTGTTCTACAATACTGCTTGCTGCCAGTGCTGTGGTATCACAAGAGAGCGTTAGGACAAATCCAAGAACGATAGTGAACAGAAAAGGAATGATGCGTTTCATTATCTTCTCCTTAGATTTAACAAGTTTATTCTGTGTTTTTTTTCACAGCGTAGAGTTTCTTCATTGTGGTAATGTATAACACGCCATTGGCGACGACAGGTGAGCCGTGTATGGGGCTGTCTAATTTTATCGAGCTGATAATATTCTTGTTTTTGCTGGCGGCCAGCACCCAGAAATTCCCACGTCGAGTGCCGATATAAACTTTTCCATCGGCTACAAGTGTCGAAGCCCATATTTCATCTCCGGTATCATGGGTCCAGTAAGGTTTACCCGTTTCGACATCCGCACAATGGATGTATCCCCCACAATCAGCAACAAAAACCAGTTCATCGTGGACAGACGGCGTCGAACAGCAGTGGCTGTTGAGTTCGTATGACCAAACCTCACTGGAGTTTCTGACATCATTGGTTCCGGTTGCATCAATGCACTTGAGCCATGACTGGTTCTTGCCCCACCAGATGTCACCTCCATACGTAACATATACTCGAGACCTGTGGAATACCGGCATACTCTTAATATTACTTGGACTCTCCTGGCGATTTCTAAGGTATTGGTGCACATTTTCTTTTGGGGCGGTAGGGTCGCAATCGAACCGCCAGAGGTTTTTCAGTTTCTGTACTTCCGCTTTCTCTGAAGCGGACCTTAACCCATCGAAGGCATAGCAGACGCCGTCACCACCGCAGAAGAATACCAGTGTTCGGCCGTTTACCCGGCCCAGAGCAGGCGAAGACCAGGTGCTATGGAAAATCCGAGTGCTAATCTTCTCATCTTCCTGGGCAACAAGCCGCCCTGTCGTCTTGTCGAGCACAATCAGGCTCGGAGCATTGGGAGCGGCAATACGTTCGTGTTTGCTGTTAAGACCATTGCTCGTGTTAATGTACAGAAATTGGCCATGCAAAAGAATCGAGCTATGTGCAGCGTCATGTTGGTGAACTCGTACCTTGGCTTGCATATCGAACAGCCAAATAATGTCGGCGTCCGTTTTTGTTACCTCCAGAGGTTCGGCTCTTTGCGGTGTCATGTGCCGACCTTCGTCCCTGTATGGTCCGTCGTTGCCGTTGGTCTGACCCTTGAGGTCGAGGCACATTACTTCGCCGCGATTGCTTACAATATAAACCCTATCGCCTTCAACGGTAGCCGGCGAACAAATACCTGTTCTTGGCCAATCCCGATATACGGCGGGTATCAGCTTGGGAACTACAAGCTGCCAGCAAAGGCTCCCGTCTTTTTCGTCTAAGCACAGTAACACGCCGCGGTCTCCCTTGTGACGAGGGTCTCGCGGCCTGTCATTGTTCGTGCCAATCAGCACCCTGCCGCCGGCCACAACCGGGGTCGAGTAGGTCTGTGTACCTAACGGAACCACCCACTTTATATCGTTGCCGGTGGCCGGGTCAAAAGATTCAGGCAGACCCGTTTCATTCGAGACCATATTCCGGGAATAACTCTGGCCCCATTGCGGCTGGTCATCCGCAAAGACGGCAGAAATGACGATTAGGCTAAAGATTAGGGTGGGGATTAACAATTGCTTGGATAGTATTTTTTCTTTCGACATAAATTATTACAATCACATTGAAACTGTAAAATATCGGCAAGAGATACGAAATCACCGACCGAAATCATCATAACTTAAGGGAGGTTGTAATGGAAGCATAAAATAATAATGACCATTAGGGATTTGCTCAGGCTTTTTCGTAATCGGTGCCTGACCTTTCTTGTTGAATCTTTTTTCGTAATATTGTCTCGTTTCAGACCTTTTGTGGTCATTTTGTCTTAAACCGGCAAAGTATTTCCGGCAGGCGCATCAAAAAGACGATCGATGATGATTACAGCCTCAAATACATCTATGACGGCGGTAACGTTATCGCTGAATACGACCACGATAACTTCCTCCTGCGCAAATACATCTACGGCCCGGGCGTTGATGAGCCGATCTGTATGATAGACGCGGTCGCTAATGACGCCGAATACTACTATCACTACGATGGCCTGGGTTCCGTGGTGGCCTTAAGTGATTCGGCCGGCGATACCGTCCAGACCTACGAGTACAGCATCTATGGCCAGGTGGCGGCCTCAGACCCCAACTTCCTTGACAATCCCTACATGTTCACCGGCCGGAGATTCGATATCGAAACAGGACTTTACTATTATCGCGCCAGATATTATAATCCACACATCGGCCGGTTTATGCAAACCGACCCCGTCGGATACGGCGATGGCATCAATTGGTATGCCTATTGTAGGAATAATCCGTTGAGCTTCTTGGATCCGAGCGGATATGCTTCAATATCTATATCAATTCCATTGGGAACCGTATGGGAAAACGCTTCCTCTGATGAATATCTACTTGCACATCCTGAACATTCGCATAAGATAGATTTCGATGCGTATCTTATAGATGCGGGTTTTTATGGCTTGTATCCAGATGTTACTCTTACAAGTGTTGAATATAGCGATGGTCAATACGATTGTGTCTTTGATTTTCCAGATGAACTCGACATCAGTATGAACATGGTTGAAATCGTGGGTATTTCAGTACTGAATGTCACCCACTCAGAATACGGACATACACCGCTAATTGATTCAAGGCTAGCTGGCATGATAGCTGACAAGATAGACCCTGAGGTTGTTTATACACATACATGGAAAATAACTAGGGACAGTCACCTATTAAATATTTGACACGTGTTGGTTTTTGAGTTAATTTGGCTTTATGCCAAGATTAGCCAGAGCAGTAGCGGTCGGATTTGCACATCATATTACCCAGCGAGGTAACAATCGC
>CAYQKF010000127.1:0-14275 GCA_964417935.1 uncultured Pirellulales bacterium | reverse complement strand
GAATGTGATGCCGCCCGCAGAATTTCCAGCGCCGTCGGCGTCGAATCTGATTGGCAACGACATTATCCAATGGGTCGATTAGCCGTGCACGCTGTTGGTTTTACGAGTCTTGATAATCGGGGGTTAGACGGCATTGAATACCAATACGACAAACAGCTCAGCGGTTCGGCGGCACAGGATATATTCTTTGCAGACGTGCGTCGCCGGCCCATTCGCCCGGCGCCTCTTGAGCGTAGTCCGGCGGATAATAACGACGTGGAGAACACCGTTTTGACCAATGGCGTCGGCATTATTTTGACCATTGATGCTACTATCCAGCAGTTTGCCCGAGATGAGCTTATAAAGCAATACGAAAACTATGAGGCCGAGTCGGCTGTGGCGATTGTGGTTGAGCCAAAGACCGGGGCAATTTTGGCTATGGTTTCGCTGCCTGATTTCGACCCTGCCCAGGCCCGCTCGACCGCCCCGGATAATCGCCGCAACCGGATTTTAACCGATGAATTCGAGCCGGGAAGTATTATAAAGCCCTTTGTGGCCGCGATTGCACTTGATGCGGGCGTTGTGAACAGGACCGAAAAAATATTCTGCGAAAATGGAAACTATCAAGGCAGGGGTTTTGGACGAATCGGTGAGTATCGCAGGGGCTTTGGTGATATGACTGTGCGCAATATCCTGGCTCAGTCGAGTAATATAGGAATGGCCAAGATAGGACAAAGGCTCGGTAAGGATAAGCTGTATCGTGGGCTGAGACTTTTCGGTTTCGGTAAAAAGGTCGGGATAGGCATGCCGGGAGAAGCGGATGGACTGTTGTGGCCTACACACAAGTGGACGGGATACAGCGTGACTCGGATACCGTTTGGTCAGGAAATTACGGTAACTTCAATACAATTAGTCAGGGCTTTATGCGTACTTGCCAACGGCGGACGCCTTGTTCGTCCATATCTTGTCAAAGCGATTGTTGATAATGATGGAGAGATTAGGGAATTAAAACGACCTGTACCGCCGGTAGGGTATGTCGTTAAGCCGGAAGTCGCCGATTGGATTGTAAACGAAGCTATGGTCGCCGTAATTAATGAAGGCTCCGGCCGAAGGGCCAAGCTGGATAGATGGCAGGTTTTTGGAAAAACGGGGACGGCTAATATTGCAAAAAGCGACGAACGAGGTTATTCGGACAGCGATTATGTTGCATCCTTTATGGCCGGAGCGCCTGTAGAGGACCCGGCCATTGTGGTTTTAGTTTCAATACGCAAGCCTAACAAGAAACTCGGCAAAGGCTATGAAGGCGGGGTGGTTGCCTCTCCGGTGGCGGGGAAAATAATCGAAAAAACACTCAACTACCTCGAAACCCGATTTGCCCGGGCGAACTTCTGAGAAGGGTGACCGAAATGGTATTTTGTAAAGAGCATTATCAATTATAAGTTACAATTTACCAGTATCCAAATTTGAATAAGAAGAAATGGCTAAAATAATCTACGCTGTTGCGGGGGAAGGATTCGGGCACAGCAGCCGGTCTCACCTGATAGGGCAGAGACTTATCGATGCCGGGCACGATTGTATATTTGTGGGGTCACAGAAATCACTGCTCTATCTGAAACAATATTTTGGTGAGCGTGTGAAGGAGATTTTCGGCCTTTCTTTTGCTTTTGTAAACGGACGGATAGATAAATCGGAGACTCTCAAAAGAAACCTTCTGAAGCTGCCTGAGGGCAACAGACAGAATGATGAGCTTTTCAAAAAACATTTTGAGCCGTTTGACCCGGACCTGGTGATATCAGATTTTGAGCCTTTCAGTGCGTGGTGGGCCTGGCGAAACAGGGTGCCGTTTATCAGTATCGACCACGAGCATGTGCTTACACTTTGTAAGCTTGAGCACCCGAGCAAGAATTGGTTTTCGCGAATAACCGCCAGTGTGGTAACCGAATGTCACTACGTGGGTGCGGTCGCCTACGTTATTGTGAATTTTTTTGAAGCACCCTTGAGGGTTGATAATGCGGTTTTAGCTCCGCCTATTATAAGGCCGGTGGTCAGTTCGCTTAAGGCCGGGGCGGGTGAGCATATTCTGTTGTACTCCACAACCGGCAGGGGGGAGGAACAGTTGAGGCGGGTCCTTAATAAATTCAGCGGACAGAAATTTTATATTTATGGCTTTGACCAGAACCGCGAATATAAGAATTGCGTTTTTAAGGAGCGTTCGACCAAAGGATTTCTGGCCGACCTTGCGGGGGCTCGTGGGGTGATAGCTTCGGCCGGCTTTTCTTTGATAAGTGAGTGTATGTACCTGAGAAAGAAGATGCTTTTGCTTCCTTTGGCCGGTCAGTATGAGCAGATAATCAACGCGCATTATGTTCAAAAGCTCGGCCTGGGGATATCGGCTGAAAAATTAAATGAAGCGATTATAGCACGGTTCCTCGATGAGCTCGATAAGCCTATGCCGAGCGATGAAAGGATTATTTGGCCGGACAATGAAAAATTCTTCCAAATACTGCAAGAGGTCTTAAACAAACTGCATAGCCCGATTAGTATAACACTTTCTTAGTTTGTATATTCGGCGGCATCCCAAGGATTATGGTTAATTCGGTTGAGTCTCCGCTCTGCCTATATATCCGTAATCGAAACAGAACTGGATAATGTCACGGGCTAAAGGCGCTGCGTCGCTTGAGCCGTGCTGGCCGCCTTCGACGACGACGGCTATTGCGATGCTCTGATTTTGGCTGTCAGTGGCAAAGCCTCCGAACCAGGCATTTTCCGGGGCCTGGGTTGAGCCGGTTTTCCCGTAAACCTTTATGTCCTGCTCGGCAAGACTTGTAAGAACCGGTGCGAATATAGAGTAAGCTGTTCCGCCAGTCTCACTAACCACGGCGCTCATACCATCATAGATTACTGCTAAAGTCTGTGGTGAAATGTTAAGGTCAATGCTCGATATTCGTTCTTTTTCCATGTTGATTTGAGATTGCTTCGCTTCGCTCGCAATGACAGACAGCATAAAGAGCCGAGGTGGTTTGTATATACCCCCTCGGGCGATGGCGGCCATTGCATTTGCAACCTGCAGTGGTGTAACTCGCAGATTGCCCTGGCCTATGCCGAACCACCTTCTTTCACTCTCACTGAGCGGCGGCACTTGCTCAAAACTTGAGATTGGGCCTCTTGGGATAGTGTTTGAGATTACGCCTGACAATTGCCGCAGGTTTCTGCTGAGTTCGGTTTCGGCAATGGAAAGCGGCGGAAATAGTATGTTTCGGCCGTAGCCGAATTTAAATAGCCATTGCTGAAGGACCAGGGGGTCGATTCTGTCCGCGAGCTGGGAAAAATAAATATTGCAACTGCCTCTGATAGCATTGCGTGCGTTATTGTTATCCCATTTTGAATCGTGGCCTATTCTGTATCTGTTGTAAATCCAGCAGCTTGGCCAGCCTTTTGGGGCCTTCTGAGCGGTGCATTTTATAATCTCCTCCGGGGTGATTTTGCCGGACTCGAGACCGGCGATAAGAATCAGAGGCTTTACAGATGAGCCGGGCGGATACCATTTATTTATCGCTCGATTTATTAAAGGCTTATTGGGGTCTTTAGCGAGATCGCCGTAGTCATACCTGGCACGGTTTAAGTCAAAGAGCGGCATCGAAACCAATGCGAGAATATCACCTGTTCCAACGTCAATGACAACTGCCGACATTCCGGGTCCGCAATTCGGGTCATGTTTGTATGTGGTCAGGTAGTTTTCTATTCTTTGCTGAAGCTCGATGTCCAGTGTCAGCGTGACGTCTTTGCCGAACCGGCTCTTGGTTCGACTTAGCTGACCGTCTATGTCACGAAACAGCTCACCTCGTCTGCCGCGAAGTATGGTTTCACAAACATACTCAACCCCATCCTCTCGTCCGCTGAGCTCTCCACTCAAATAGCCTGATAGTCTGTCGTCTGCAAAGAGCTCTTTATCTTCTTCGCTTTGTGTTACTGGTCCGACCCAGCCTATCGTATGGGCGGCAACGGTACCGTATGGGTAAGACCTTCTCGCTTCCGGCAGAATCTGAATACCATCAACGTTCAAGAATTCCAGTTGAGCGGCAAAAATATCATCATCGGTTTTCAAGTACAGTAACGGCCAGGGTCTGTGCATTTCGGCAATATCAATTTTGTTGACAAGCCGAAGTCGTTCTGTCGGGTCTGGCTCTTTTTTTTCAAAATCAGCTATTGCTTCGTAATCCGGGATGCTGATTGTACTGTTATACTGTTCGAAAACTTCGGAATCAGGGAACTTGCGTCGCCACGCCTGAAAAGTGCGCTGGTTCCAGATAAAATCGTTTATTTTTTGTATTTCGGTTTTTATCTCTGAAGGTTCAACTCCTTTAAATTGAGCACACTTGTCGATTATCTGCTTCAAATCTGCCAGGCCGACATCCAGCTCTTTTTGTACTTTGGCTACAGCGTCTGCATCTTCTTTGTCGGCGGCGCTTAATAGTCTGCCTTGTCCGACACGGTCGTCCATAAAACAAGTGATTTTGTAATTTATACATATCTGGAAGTGAGGTTCATCAGTGGCTAATACTTTTTTGCCTGTTCTGTCGAGTATTTTGCCTCTGACGGTTTTAAGCTGTCGGGATTGACCTCTTTGGCGTTTCAGTTCTTCGATATCGCTTTGTACCAAAGAGGTTGGAAGCAACTGCATTTGTGTCAGGCGGAGCAAACAGAGCAGTAAAAGCAAGGCACTTATTATTACAAAAATTTTGATTCGCTTATCGTACATCGTATTCTATCTTTAGTGATTCGTGCTGCGATTCGCAATAGAACAAATTCGGCATTTAATTTATGAGCTACGGTTTTAACGTCGGCCGAAGTGCTTTATCTTTATACGCATCCACCAGGCTGACGGCAAAAATAAAAACGGTCCCACGAAGGCCGAGTATAGAGCTATTCCGAAAAGAGCAGAGTATATGTTTGGTGGAGTTGGCTCACCCTTTAGAAAGTTTAAGAAATAGACCAGCGAGCCGGCCAAAAGTGCGGTAATGAATATCGCAAGGGCTTGATAAGGCATTTTTCTGATGGCAATGACCTGGTGTAGGTATGCCAGAGCCGTGCCGAAAAGACCAAAGCTAATCATTTGCGGACCCATCGTGCGACCAATAAGGTCGGCGGCAAAGCCTATTGTGAATGAGGTTATAATTGCCTCCGTGGTATTGCAGTAAACAGCAAAGAATACCAAAAGGATTAGCAGCAAATCAGGCTTTATGTTCAAATTTGCAAAAAAGCTGGCCTGCAGCACAGTGGCAAGAAGAATTAAAACTGCAAAACGGAACCATCGCATCTATATTTCCTCAGCCGTTCGCACTTTATAATCTATCAAGTAATAGCGCTACAGCGCAACTTAATAACAATTGAACCAAAGTGCCTAAAGTTTTGCTCGTGCTACGTAGCGAGTACTTCGCAGAGTAGTAAGTGCCTAATATATGGATATCAGCAAATCAGGGTGCAGGATATCAGGTAATCCGGATACAAGGGAAAAAACAAAGTTAACCTGATATCCTGGTAACTTGATAACCACTACCTGGTGTCCTGATAACCTGATGACCACGTTGACTTTAGCTCACTTTAGCTCACTTTAGCTCACTTTAGGCACTTTAGCGCACTTCTGGCGGATTCATCACGATTACAACTACGTTCTCTGCCTTTTGTATGTCACAAACCGGTTCGACGGTTATATCCCAAAGCAAAGGTTGGGCATTGAGTTCGCATCCAGCCACTTTTCCTATAATCATTGGTGTATCGAGGAATCCCGGTTTTTTACCGGCCATGACCTCACTTCCAATTTTGACTTCTTTTTTTACCATTCGTATCAGTGCCAGGTTGTCTCCGATTCCCTGCATGAATCTATTAGCGCCTGCTATTGTTACGGCCATATTGGATGCCGGGTCGGGGAACAGCCTGACACGTGCGGTTCGTACGTCCACATCGGACAGGGTCCCGATGATACTGTTGTCTCCGAGAACAAATTGTCCCTTGGTCAGGCCATCATCCCGGCCGCGGTTGATGATAAGCTCACTACGCAGTTCGTCGATAGAGACAGTAATCACATCAGCCGGCACAAAGCCCATTCGTTCCCAGCCGGGTATATTGCGCATTTTGGATAGCTTTTGTACAATTTGCTGTGCATCATTACGCTGCTGCGTAACGTTGGCAAGATGGTTTAGTAGTCTTTTGTATTCATCTCGACTGACCACATCTCCAAGTGGCTGGCGTGTACCGGCTGAAAGTGAAATGTTTCTGCCAATGCTTAAAGGCCAGCGGAAAATGCGGTGAAAAGCAAACTGGAATTTATTCGTCAGATTTGGCGGGGAGAAAAGGAAGATGAACCCGGCTAACATAAACCAGGTAAACAACATTCGTCTGGAGACTCTAATTTGCTTCCTTGCCATTATCGTATTGCGTATTGCGTATTTCGTATTTCGTATTGCGTATTACGCACGACGCATCACACACGACGCACTACGAATTATTCCCATCCGTATTCATTGTGGTCCATCGTATCCTTCCACAACTCCAGATTTTCCAGATAGACGCTGGTGCCTCGGGCCACACAGCTTAAGGGGTCATCAACTATTTCGACTTTCAGTCCGGTTGCATTTGCCAGGACCGCATCCATTCCGCGCAGCAGTGAGCCACCCCCGCAAATGTGTACGCCATTGTCAATCAAGTCGGCGGCCAATTCCGGCTCAGCCTTTTCCAGCGTTACCGTAACGGTATCTATGATTGTAGCGATGGGATCTCGGAGCGCCTCACGGATTTCCTCACTTGTTATGACGATTTTTCTCGGCAGACCGGAAATGGTGTCTCTGCCGGCCACTTCCATCGTCAATTCCTCTTCCAGCGGAGCGGCGGAGCCGATTTGTATCTTGACCTTTTCAGCTCTTGCCTCTCCGATGAGCAGGTTATAAGTTTTCTTAAGATGGTTGATTACCGCTTCATCCATATCATCGCCTCCAATTCGAATTGATTCGGAGGTGGCGATATCGGCCAGACTCATTATTGCCACTTCGGTTGTTCCTCCGCCGATATCAACGATCAAAGAAGCGGTGGGGTCTGTGATTGGCAGTCCTGCTCCGATTCCAGCGGCCATTGGTTCATCGACGAGATAAACCCTGCGTGCCCCTGCGCGTTCGGCACTATCTATAACGGCCCGGCGTTCAACAGCGGTTATTCCGCTCGGTACGGCGATTACCACCCGGGGCCTGACAAGCCCACCCCTGCCGTGCACCTTCCTGATAAAATAGCCCAACATCGCCTCGGTGATTTCGAAATCGCTGATTACGCCGTCTTTGAGAGGTCTTATTGCGCTAATCGAGCCTGGAGTTTTGCCTAACATTTCATGCGCAATCAGCCCGACAGCTTCGCCGTTATTCAGGACAATGTTGGTTCCTTTGCGAACAGCAACTACGGAGGGCTCATTGAGGACAATACCTTTGTCGCGGACACAAACCAGGGTAGTGCAGGTACCAAGGTCGATACCCATATCCATACTGAACCAACCTAAGATTGTGTCCAGCACCACTTTTCGACTCCTTTCTTAATTTTCAAAAGTCTTCTGCAAAATCGAGGTTAGTCATACTCTGAGAAGAAAAAATCGTCTTTTAATTGTTATTTATATACTAAAGAGCAGTATTGTCAATAGTGAAAATTACGTTGGTATTTTGAATAATGTGCCGTACTGCGTATAGCACTGGTAGGCGACGAACGCCGCAGTAGCCAGAACTGCACAAAACGCCATAGCAAGAATAATCGTATAGAGGCTATCCGGTACCGTTACCTTTTTGCCGCGAGCTTGCCCATTAGGACTCATATATCAACCTCACATAGTGTGTTCATAGTTCGTAGTTCGTGGTCTATGAACAATGAACTCATATTATAAATTTGTACTTACATTATCACCGGCTTTAGGCTGTTCCTTAGTAACGTCCATCAGTTCGAGTATGCCGATTGCCTTTTCAGGCTCAACGTCTAAAATCACAATGTCACAAATAAACTTATCGGCGCGAGTTACGTGGAATGTCATATTCTGTTTGACACCGTTTGCTGCACCGATGGATATCTCTGCGAGAGAATTTTCCAGGTCCACCGCTGTTATCAATCCTTTCAGGCCGATATCTACTGTGGGGGGGGCTACCCGCACTTTCTCCTTTACCGGAGTAACCGGTACGGGGGGAGCAACGGCTTTGCCGGATTGCCGGAGGAGCTTGTCTAACTCGTTTTGCAAATCTGTCTTTTCTTCGAGCAGGAGTTTCGATGTTTCCTCCAGTGTCTCAATGATTTTCATTTTCTCAATAAGAGAGGCTGTGGTTTCATTGAGCTCTTTGTCTGCCTTGATTTGCTCAGCTTCAATCGTCTTTAGCTTAGCCAGGGTATCTTCTAACAACTGCCTTTGCTTCTCGTTGGTGTCGGAAAAGTCTCTGGTTATGGCTTTCCATTTACCCGCTTCCTCAATCAAAGCCGCTTTTTGTCTTTCGGACTCGGTGAGTTTGGTGTTTAATTTCCCAACCTGGCTTTCAAGGTCGGCAATATCACTTTTTAGCTTCCGTTCCCGCTCACTCGCATCCTCAATTGTTTTATTTAAATCTTTCTGGGCTTGTTTCTCATTCTCCACTGCAGCATCTTTTTCCCTCTTTTGGTCAAGATAATTTTTTCTGTAGTTTTCAGCATTGGCAACATAAGTTACGACAATGCCGCAGAGAAAAATCGAGGATATCGTCAGCAGAACTATTAAGACCTTTGTTAGCGTACTCAAAACAGGCTCCTTTCGTTAACTTTTTTGTTTTCTTTTCATTACACCCATTGCCTCACGAGGAGGCATCCTAAACGTGATAAAGGGGTTTGGAGAACCTCTATTTTACCTGGTACCAATTAGCTGTGAGCCTGAAGTCAATTGGTACGAGCTGGCAAAACGGGTCTCCAAGCCTTGATATTATATGTATATACTACAATTTTACGCTTAAAGCCTTGAAAGGTCAAGTTATTTTTGACAAATAGCCTAAATTAAAATGGAGGATGAAAATAAGATAGTGCTAAATCCGATAACATTGGATTTTCAGGCTTTAATTATTTCATTTTATACATTGAAAAACGGCTTTGGCAGCAGCGATACGGACAAATTTTGACTCATTTTGTAGCAATTGCGGGAGAAATTTTCTCAAAGTGGGTGTGCGAATTTGCCCTATGGCCAATGCTGTCAGCACATTTGCACGTTCGTTGGCCTGCTTATCCACACCGCCAGTGAGGTTTTTTTTGAAAACCTCGAGTACTTTTGGTTCGCCGATGGGGTCTCTGAAAACACCGAGCTGTTCGGCTGCAACCAGCCGGACCTCCAGAATATCATCGTCCAGCATTCTAATCAGGGCATTTTTTGCCTCCGGCGTTCTTAGCTTGCCCATTGCCCTTACGCCAATAAGCCGTACGTCGGCGTAAGCACTTATCAGCATCGTCCAGAGCTTCGGATATATCCGCTCATCACCGAGCATTGCTATGGCTTCTGCGGATTGATATACGACTCTGTCATCCGAATCCTTGTCTTGCAGCGCCTGCCACAGGAACTCTAACGAGCTTTTATCACCACTTTTGCCTAATAGTAAGGCAGCATTGGCCCTGACCTTCTGGTCGTCATCGGCTGTTGCTTTGCGAAGAACTTGCAAATGCTCAAAAGAACCAAGCCTGCTCATCGCATAAGCAGCGGCAATTATGACATTTGTATCATTATCATTCAGTAATTGATTTAGCGACCTTTTGGCAGGAGAGTATTCTAAATCACCCACAGCCAAAGCGGCTGCAAATCTGACAGGCATAAATTTATCTTGCATTAATCGACATACCGTAGGCATCAGTTTTAGCTGCCTTGTGGATGCGACTACTTCGATGGCGTGAATCCTGACTAATGGGTCATTGTCGGCCAAACTCTCCTGGATGATTCGGAGCGCTTTTGACCTGGTCGTATTTATGTTGGTAGCATTGAAATCACCCGATGGTGTTTGCAATGACTCATCGCATCCGAAAGTAAATAGCACTAAGTAAGCAAAAAGCAAAGTCTGAGGGATGGAAACATATATTTTTTTGTGCTTTTGTGTTTTATCTTTTTTTAGCTTAAGTTCCATTTAGTTTCCCTACTGAACGAGTTTTGTATTTTCTGTTTCTGAAGAATCTTGCCGAAAGCGTTACTATTATGAGCAACAAAAGACAAACTTCACAGCCAAAACCCAGCCATTCGCCGTATTTGCTGAAAAAAGTTTTTCTTTTATCTATTGGTATTCTGTCGATGAACCATCCTGCCATACCTGTTCTTGCCATAGTGTTAGGTGGTAAAGAGCCGGCCAAGAATCCGTTTCTTATGCGTCCGGAGCTGTCAATTAAGCAGCTTATTCCGGTATTAACGCTTCGCAGGATGGCAAGCCTATTTTCGATGGCCCTGAAGGCACAAGTAGCTGCGTGCTGAGCAAGTTCTGCGCTTGGCAGGACTTTTTCATCCTTGAACCGAACGAACCAGCCGTCGTTACTTATATTCACGAGCCAGTCGAGCCTCTTTGTACCCTGCTTGTCCAGAGCAAATCTTCGGGCAATCGCGGGGACGGTATCTTCATAGCAAATCATTACGCCGAATTTGTAAGGTTGTGTTTCCCGGCCTTGGCCGACCATTTCAAAAACCGTATATTCGCTGCCTGCATCGAGTGAATAATCGTAATTGTAGGGCGTAAACTTCATCAAAAAATTGTAAAGCCAACGACAGCTTTTCCTGAACGGCAGAAATTCACCGAAAGGGACAAGATGGATTTTATCGTATCGGCTGTTATCTTTTTGGCCATCGGAACGGTAGAGAAACGCCGAGTTATACCTGGCCAGATAAGGCTCTGAATCATCTTGTTTAATTTGACCGCCGTACGCACCTACAAGAACAAAAGCGGTATCCTTGGAATGTTCTTTAAGGGCCTTGTCGAAAGCTTTGCTGTCCTCTGCGGAAACCAAAATCGGCCATATACTTGTATCTAATATTGCCTGCACCATTGTTTCAGGCCAGATGATTAGCTCGGCACCGGCTTCGGAACTTGCTTTACTGTGCTCCATCAATCCGTTGAACAATTCTTCACCGGACTTAAATGTTCTCTTTACCGACTGAGGGACGTTCGACTGTAAGGATGCAACATAAGGGCCGGGCTGAACGCATTGGTCTTCTTGGCTTATTCTCCATCGTCCGTAGATAATAGCAGCAATCACGGCGGAACATACCACCGCAGTCTTTATTAAATTGCCAATTTTGAAAATATTCTTCCAGCGGAACAAACCATCCCCAAATCTTTCGGATTTGAGGCTGTCACCCATCGAGCATCGAGCATTGAGTATCAATTCAGCTATCAGCCCATTGACCATCGCTATCAGAAATGAAACCCCATCGGCGCCGAATATGTCGGCTATCTGGATAAGTGTTATATTTTGATACTGGCTGTGCGCCAGAAACCGCCAGAAAAAACCTCCTAAGAAAAGCCCCTGCATCCGTTCGATGACGACGACTAATACCGCCCAGGCCAGAAACAACGGGATTTTTTTTATTCTGCAGTAGCGCAAGCAAAGCGCCAGTATCGGCCAGAGCAGGGCGGTATACAGACAAAAAACAATCCAGCCGACAATAGTCACCGGAATCAACCAGTATAAATTACCGAGCCAGTAACAAAATGAAATGACATAGCTTACAAGGGCTAAACGATGGGGCTTGGCATCCGGCGAACAAGCTAAAATAAAAGGCACTAACGATACCCACGCTAACAGCGACCAGCTTATCGGTACCTGAATCACTGTCAGCATCACAGCACTGGCAACAAAGCATAGAGGACAGACGACAGAGGACAGACCACCTGACTTCTGTCCTCCGTCTTCCGTCTTCTGTCTTCTGTCTTTTTTCAACCGGCCAAATCCTCTAAGAAATTATCTCAAAACTCAATTTGTCATTCTGAGCGAAGCGAAGAATCTCTTATTTCTGCCAGCCAGACCCTTCGCTTTGCTCAGAGTGACAGTTGCGAGATAGTTTCTAAAGCCGTTGCTATTTCTTCTGGACGGTAGCGTTTTTGGTTATTCATCCGCACGGCAAATTGATTTGCAAAAAGTTTCAAAAGATTACCGTCGGCTGTAATTTCCTTTATTGGTGTTTTTATATCAGCCGAAAGCCGTTTTAGTTCGTTCAACTCAGTGGTGTTGAGAAAGAGGTTGCTCTGGTGTTGTTTTTTCAACTGGGCTAAACGTTCATTTGCATTTTCAACATATGTTTCAGATATTTCCACGCCCACGTAATTTCTACCTAATTGGACTGCAGCAGCAGCGGTCGTTCCCGAGCCGCTAAAAGGGTCGAGCACGCAATCACCGGGGTTTGAGCTGACAGTGATTATTCTGGTCAGCAGGCTTTCGGGCATCTGGCAAGGGTGCCAACCTTGGCGTTCTTTGAATGTGCCGCACACACGAGGGAATTCGTCCCAGATATCGTTAGGCATCTTGCCTGTCGGATTGGCACGTCTGTCGTTATAAATTAACTGTCGGTCTGAAGGTACCCGGACGGCGTAGTCATTAAAGGTGAAGTTTTTTTTATCATTTACAAAGTAAAAGATGTGGGTGTGTGCCCGTGCGAATTTATTTTTCGTTTGTTGGCCGAAGGTGTAATGCCATATTATCCAGTTCCGCATAACAAGCCCTAATTCATCAGCTATGATTTTTACGTTGGCGGCATACTCGTCGCCTATGGCTATATAGAACGAGCCGTGCGGCTTTAGGACCTTTTTGCAGATGTTCATCCATTCTTTCGTCCAGGCGATGTAGTTTTTCTTTTTGACCTTATCATTGTATTTGTCGTATTTGTAGCCGATATTGAATGGCGGGTCGGCAAAGATAAGGTCAGCAAATGGTTCATTGATCTTGCCCAAAATCTCTATGCAGTCACCGCATACTATCTTGTTGAGCAATTTAGACATATCTGTATTTTATAAACTGTGAGCGGCTCTGCAAGAGGCAATTGGGCGACAGCAGCAGATTTGAGAGGAGTACCGCGTGCGCACGAGCCGGATAGTCCGATGTGGCCGGCGACCTGGCAAAAAACAAATACGCTTACTCAAACTGACCGGTTTCAAGCTGTCATGCTGAGCGAAAAAAGCCTTTAGCCATGAATTAGCCGAAGCCCTGAATTAGCCGAAACCCTGAGCGAAGCCGAAGGGGAAGCCGAAGTGGAAGTCGAAGGGGAAGCATCTGGCCTTAGCGAAGAATAATCGCATTAAGGGGGGCATGAGATTCTTCGCTCCATTTCGTTCTCCGTAAGGAGTCTTTCGGACCGCTCAGAATGACAAATCGTGTTATGTTATTGTTAATAAAATAGGTTCAACTGCAAAAAAGTTGGTTGATCAACACATGATTATAAAAGGATTTATCGCTTTTTGGGCACCAGCATAATGTCATAAGTGGGCGGTACCGTTGAAGATACTGCCCGGAGTTTATCCCTGCAAAAGCAGGGGCTGTATGCCACCATCAGGGCACTCGGTTCGCTTCGGCGCGTTGCCCTACCCTCCCCGATGGCGGTGGCATTATACCCATTCATGCTGTTGCCTTAAAGCGTTAAATCCAAAAGATTTGGAGACTGTAGTAAGATTACCGGACTTTTTTCTACAACTCCTTACATAGTAAGTAGTTGCAGGCAAGACCGCTCGCCCCTTCCTACTATGGCCCAGCATCAAGGTTCTGAACACGCGTTTTCTATTAATTGTGAGCTCTTTTGCTGAAGTTGGCAAAGCTGATAGCACGGCGAATTTGCCGGTAAATTTACTACAGTGTCAAGATTTGCAGGGTTTATTTCTTATCGGCCCACCAACTTTTTTGCAGTTGAACCATAAAATATTTATAGCTATTTTCGCGACCAAAACAGTCAGTTTGAGTACACTAACCGTTCACGGGGTCAAAACGGTGTTTGTGACTCATTATGACCGATTTTGGCTGCCGAGCGAAGCTATTTTTAAGATTTTTTGACGAAATAGCCAATCAAACCGGCCATAACATCGCAAAATCGGCATATTTACCCCGTGAACGGTTACTAAGTACACTTAATAAGCTCTGTAACCCAAATTAGTATATATAATTGAGTTACAGAGCATAGTCTGTTGCGTTTTTGGAAATCTTCTCTGCGACCGGTCAAGTGTGTGTTGGTCAAGGATTAGTATATATAATTGGGTTACAGAGCATAGTCTGTTGCGTTTTTGGAAATCTTCTCTGCGACCGGTCAAGT
>CAYQKF010000126.1:0-14299 GCA_964417935.1 uncultured Pirellulales bacterium | reverse complement strand
GGTGGCATTATACCCATTCATGCTGTTGCCTTAAAGCGTTAAATCCAAAAGAGTTGCAGGGTATATTTCTTATCAGCCCACCAACTTTTTTGCAGTTGAGCCATATTTTTTGAAACCTGCTGAACAGAATCAGCGACCAACTTACAAAAGACAACAAAAAACTTAAAAAGGAAAGAACTCAACAATTAAGGAAAAAGAAAAATGGAAACGAACCGCTATCTGAAACCGGCCTGGACGCATAACGGTTCTGTACGAACAGACCTTCCCTTAACGGTAGTCGCAAAGGCAAACAAGAAGAAACTTACAGAAGCAGTACGACCGGGCCAGCTCTTTTGCGTTGGTAAGGTCTATCTGAGGACCCACAACGGCTCAATAAGAATAAAATAATAACCAGCCATAAATTGAAAGGACAAAAAATGGAAAATGGTTTGCTAAAAAAGGTATCGCTGGGTTCTCTGCTGTGCCTGCTGATTACCGCAGCGGGCTGCTGCTTCAACATAGGAAGCTGCGCTATGCGGGCAAAATACCAAAGAACAGTCCAGTTATCAGCGCCTCTGTCGCCCGGCTCGAGCTTCGCAGCCCAGACCCACAACGGCTCAATCACAATCACCGGTGCTGATGTTACTGACTGCAATCTTACGGCCACTATTATCGCCCGGGCGATAACCGAAGAAGACGCCAAAAAATTAGCAGAGCGAATAAAAATAAAACTGGAACCCTTGGGGGACAAGCTAACTGCCAAAATTGACAAGCCCACCTTCATGATGAACCAATCCGTGAGCGTCAGCCTTGATGTTCAAGTCCCAAATCAGACCGACCTGGAGCTTACTACTCATAATGGGGCAATAATAATTACAAATATCACCGGCCGTCTAAACGGTACGACGCACAATGGTAAGATTACTGCCGAGCAGATTTCCGGCACCGTCGAGCTTCGGACACATAACGGCTCTGTCATTTGCAGGGAAGTTTCAGGTGATACACAACTGAAAACGCACAACGGTAATGTTAAGCTCTATTACTCTGAAGCTGCCCCATCTATCTGCAATATATCGTTAATCACATACAACGGCGGTATAGACCTCACGGCCCCCTCGAACTTCTCCGGTGAAGTTGACGCTTCGACACATAACGGTTCGATAAGAACGGACCTTCCCATAACGGTAGTAGGAAAGGTAAGCAAGAGTAAACTCACAGGAACAATCGGCACGGGCCAGGGCAAACTACATCTTGAGACGCACAACGGCTCAATAACTATAAGATAGACAAGTAAACAAACAATAAATCGGGAGAACAAAAAATGAAGGGGAAAAATTATACAGGCTTGGCTCTCGGCTTTTGCCTTTGCTCACTGTTGATTGTTACCGGCTGCGATATTCAAATAGGTGATTGGGGCAAAGCTAAATATGAGAGGACGGTTCAGCGGCAGGCCCCTCTTGCCCCCGGCTCAACTGTAGTTGCCCAAACCAGCTTTGGTTCCGTCACGATTACCGGTGCCGACGTTACCGATTGCAATGTAGTTGCTCTAATCCGTGTTCAAGCACCCACTGAAGAGGAGGCCCAGGAAATAGCTGAACAGGTGAAAATAAAACTTGAGCCGGTCGGCAAAACGTTAACGGTCAAGGCTGAAAAACCTCCTAAAAAACGCAGACGCTCGATAAGCATAAGCTACGATATAACCGTCCCCAGGCAAACCAACGTCGAATGCGCCAGCTCGTATGGCGCGATTAAACTGACCGATATCGACGGAAACGTAAAGAGCAAAACCAGCAGCGGCTCAATTACCGCTGAGAATATCCAAGGCTCGGCACAACTGGATACATCCTACGGTTCTGTAACCTGCAGGAACATCACGGGTGACAATATCCAGTTAAAATCCAGCAGTGGTTCGATTAGAGCGGAGAATGTTGTCGGCTCAGTTAATCTGAATACATCCTATGGTTCCATCACGTGCGATGATATTTCTGGCGGTGATATCAAACTCAAAACCAGCAGCGGTAACATTAAGCTCTCAAAGGCTTCCTGTACCGATTGCGATGTGCACACATCTTATGGTTCTATCAACGCCGACGAGCTTAAGGGCAACTCACTTAAACTGCATTCAGCCAGCGGCGGTATTTATGTTACAGAAGCTTCTGCGGACATAGCCGATATATCCACATCCTACGGACGCATTAACTGCCGACAGCTCACAACTACTGACCTTACCGCTAAATCAGGCAGTGGTAATATCGATATTATCTTTTCGGACTCGACACCGGCCGAAATCACAGCAAACGTAACTACCTCATACGGAAGCATCGATTTTACAACGCCGCCTGAATTTACAGGCCAGGTGGAGATGGCAACCAGTTACGGCTCGATAAGGACCGACCTGCCCATAACGATAAGTGGAGAAATTAGCAAAAAGAAACTCACAGGAACAATCGGCCAGGGAAATGGAAAGCTGTACCTGAAAACCAGCAGCGGCTCAATAAAAATAAGATAGTAAAGAAAGTTCAATGTTAACTTAAAATCGAAAGGAGAAAGAAAATGTCACCACAGGAAGCATTTGGAATATTTTTCATACTGATAGGTTGTGCGGTGCCCATTATCGTCGTCGGTGTGGCTTACTATCTCAAGAAGCGGTTCGAGCACAAACAGATTATGGCAGCCATCGAAAAAGGCACACCGCTATCGGAGCTTAGGCCTCCCAAACAGAACGGCGCCCTTTGGATAAAGAACCTTACCTTCGGTATTGCACTGATTATCATCGGACTTGGCATCGGCTTGTCAGGACGAGGGAGCGGAATCATAGGTCTTGTCCTGTTTGCCATCGGTGTTGCCTGGGTAGTTCGTGCCTGGCTAAATCGAAAATACCAGTTGCAAAGCCAGCCTTTGGCTAAAAGCAACGCTGCTGAAAACAGAAATACGACTGGCGTTTCTACTCCAGAAACCTTGCAGCCGACCAACGAATAGCCTGGATTCCCAGGTTTAGAGTGTAATATAAAAGGCAATAAACGATGTGGCTTGTGTCCAAAGTACAAGCCACATCATTTTTGGAGAGTTTGACAGTGAAACGCATAACAATATTGCTGATTTCCACCTTTGCCTTTGGCACATCTATATATGGAAGTGAAAATTCCAGGCAGGTCTTGATACCGCAAATTGACGGCCCATGGTGGCAGGTGGCCGGCAGTCCGATGGACCACAAATACGCTACCGAAAAGCAGCAGCCGGTCGATTTTGCCGTTTGGCAGGCCGCAGACGGTACCTGGCAGCTATGGTCCTGCATTCGCAATACAACCGCCGGCGGCCGGGAAGGTAAGACACGATTCTTCTACCGCTGGGAAGGAAAGAAACTGACGGACACCAACTGGAAACCAATGGGCATCGCTATGGAAGCTGACCCTTCCTTTGGTGAAACGCCCGGCGGACTGCAAGCCCCGAATGTGATAAAGCTCGGCAAGACCTATCACATGTTCTACGGCGACTGGGTGAATATATGTCACGCTGTCAGCAAAGACGGCAAAAAGTTCCAGCGGCAGATCCGCGACAACGGCAAGACAGGGATGTTCAACGAAGGCGACGGAGAACACGCCCGCGATCCGATGGTACTGCAAGTCGGCGATAAATACCGTTGCTACTACACGGCACACTCGATGCGCTCTCCGGCCTCGAATCATCGCGGCGTGAACTACTGCCGCGTCTCTAATGATCTGCGAAACTGGGGTCCGTCAAAGGTCGTAGCCGAAGGAAGCGCCTATGCCAAAGGCCCGTACTGTGCCGAGTGTCCCCACGTCGTCTATCATCCTGAATCGAAGCACTATTACCTATTCAATACGCAGAGGTACGGGCGTCGCCGGCATGCAACCGTTTTCCGCTCTGCCGATCCCCTACGCTTCGGCATCAACGATAATCGCCTCGAGGTCGCAACGCTGCCGGTGGCGGCTCCGGAAATCATCCTGCACGATGGCCGGTACTACATCGCCTCCTTGATGCCGAGCTTGAAAGGCATCCACATCGCCAGGCTAAAGTGGGTGAAAAAGTAATCACTCGAACTTAGCAGTTTCCTTTGTCATTCCCGCTGAGTACGTGTTTAGCCAGTTTAAATTTTTTGGTGGCACGGCCATCTTGGCCGTGTTTTCACGGGCTTCAAGCCCGTGCCACGCCAGGAAAGCACTGAGTCAGTTATCTGGCTAAACACGTACCCCGCGGAAGCGGGAATCAACATTAGCACCGCGGATTCTTACGCTTATCGAGCATCTCTCAAAGTAAGTTTCAGAGCCCAATCGACTTCGGACTTTACCGATCCGTCAGGGAAATTCGGCCATACAATTCTGCCTGCAGAATCGGCACTCAAAACACCTGCACCGATCCAATCACCGGTGCGCGGGTTGAACCACAGGGCTTTGTATTTGCTTCTCGGCAAAGCGCCGGACAAGCTCGCTTGTGGACAGTCTTTCTCGAAGTACAAAAGAAAGAAATCTTTCTCTATCGTCCGGGCACAGTAGGCCCACCCAACGCATGATTTTTCCTCACCCGTCCTGTTCGGCTGGACGAGGCCCACGCTGGGAACGAGCTCCTGGTATCTGCGCCCCTCGGACAGGATAAATGTCCTTAAATGCCGCATCTGGTCTGCCGAGGGCCATTTTATGACCTCCCAGATAGGAGTTGGCGATTCATCTTCAACCTCCCCGCTCCAAAGCCCCCCCTGCCAGCCGCCCGCACCGTAAATATGTCCCCCAAGTCCCCCGGATAGCACACTGCCGTACATCGCCGAGCGGCAATATAGGGCCGACTTCTCCGTCCCGCCGTCGGCGTCCAGCATCCCTGCATAATAAGGCTCTCCATTTATACCGGGCACAGGTGGCGAGGCGTTGAAAATCTCGGTCAGATAGGGATACAAATCGTGCGTCCGCCTGTTGCCAATCTGATGAAACGTCAGCCACTTTGCCTTATCGGTATGACCAAAGTTGCGCAGCGTCGAAGGGTTTGAGTTCGTACCCGCCGGCGTCCCAAACGGCGGATGCCCATACTTCTCGATGACCTTGTTGGCCGCCTCGTTCCATTCCTCCGGCGGTATAGTAGCCCCCGTAGTATCGAGATGAATCGGACTGAACAAACAGATGTTCGCCTGGTACCGGCTCCAGATATACTGAATATAACGGGTGTACGACTCCGGCCACTCATAAAACTTCTTCCACGCCTGCCCAATGTCACGCCGTGATACTTCGATAAACGGAACAAAGCCCTGCGAATTCAGGTAGTCAATCTTCTTATCCATATTGCGAAAATACGCAGGATTAATCCGCTCGACGTCCGGGAAGTACTTCTCATAGCCGGGCACCTTACCGGGGAACAAAAACGCCCGATTGCCGTCCTCATCGTGCATGTCCTTGGCGCTTTGCGTTCCGGCCTGTTTCCACGCCGCACGCAGCACCATCCCGTCTGCCATCTTCAACCTTGATGGCTTGTTGTCGTTAGCCCAGTTACCAAGCGCCGCAATCATCGCAATGCAGTTGAATCCCTGCTTTTTGCGAAATCTCAGGTAATCTTTAATACCGGCCCCCGGGCCAATAGGCCGCTCATTATCATCGTCGTACCAGCGATACCGAAAAGTCGCCACCGGCCACCACGTATCGCCTAACAGGAAAAACGGCGTCTCGTCTGCCCATTCAAACGCATGACCGTTCTCAGATGTCTTGATCATACCCCGCCGACAAGGATTTGCTTCTTTCTGGGATTCAGACCAGGCAATAGCCGTAAACTTTCCGTTCTTGCCGTTAAGACCGGTATCCTGCTGATTCGACCCGCTCCGCCACCTCCACGTTCCCGGTGCACTTGCCAGAACACGCACCCGAAATACATTGTCACCATCCCAGAATCCGTAGCACCGTTTCTCGAATCCCGGCCCTTTGAGGTCAAACCAGACCTCTACTTCCTTGTAAGGATTTTCATACGTTTTCTCGGCATAAAGGCTAATCTCCACCTTTTCCCACACATTAACCTCACCTGCGAAGCTTGTATTAAACATCACTAATAAAAAAGTGGCAGCCGTAAATAAAGTTAGCCCCCATGCATTCCTAACCGTACCAGTTGAAATATCGTTTCTTTGTCTATAATAACCCATTGCTCATTACCTCCTTCCCGACAAGTCGGGATATGCTAAATACCCCCGTTCCTGCTTTCGCACCTGTGCCTGCGTTACTCTCCAGCTCAAATAGGCGATAAACAATACCACAGCAATATATATCAGCATCGAATCCATGATGATAATTGATACAATAATCAATTCTTTAGCGTGGCGGTATTTTAATTTGCCCGAATTTACGAAACAAGCTACAATTTTGAAGTGATTAAAAGAAGAAAAACAAAAACCGTCAAGGTCGCCTCAGTTAAAATCGGCTCTTCTGTCCCTGTTGTCATTCAGTCGATGACGAAAGTGCCGACAATTGATATAGCCCGTTGCGTAAGGCAGGTCAATCAGCTTATCCAGGCCGGCTGCCGACTAGTCAGAATCGCCGTGCCCAGACGGGCGGACACCGCTGCTTTTGCAAAAATCGTCCAGAAAGTAGATGTCCCTCTTATTGCTGATGTTCACTTCAGCCCTAACCGGGCTATCGAAGCGATAGAAGCCGGAGCCGCCAAAATAAGACTGAACCCCGGCAATATAAAGAAGCGAAAAGATATCCTGCGAATAATAGATGCAGCCAAGATGCACAGGGTCGCCATCCGAATCGGCGTTAACGAAGCAAGTATCAGAAATCTCAAAAAGCAACCTGTACCAGTCGAAAAACGTACCGCTTTGATGCTTAGGGAAATGAAGAAATACGTCCGGCTCTTTGAAAGTCGCAATTTCACACAATTAGTTCTCAGCGCTAAAAGCAGCGACGCCCTAAGAACCATCGAAGTCAACCGCCGCATTGCCGAAGCCTTTGACTATCCAATCCACCTCGGCCTCACTCATGCCGGTCTGCCCGAAGATGCCCGGATACCCTCAGCCGTTACTTTGGGAACCCTCCTTGCAGAAGCTATTGGTGACACCATCAGAGTCAGCGCCGCCGGCAATCCAGTTCTGGAAACTAACATTGCAAAACAGATTTTAATCGCACTCGGCCTTTACGAACGCTCAAGCCCGGAGTTGATAGTCTGCCCGACTTGCGCCCGTGCCGAAATCGATGTCATCAAATTAGCCCGCCGGGTTGAAAAAGCCATACGAGATATCGATAAACCGTTGCGTGTCGCTGTGATGGGCTGCATCGTCAACGGCCCGGGCGAAGCCGCCGACGCCGACATTGCCATCTGCGCCGCAAAGAATAAGGCCTACATCTACCGCAACGGTCGAAGGGTCGCAATAGTCTCCGAAGCCAAAGCCATCCCTGCATTGTTGAAAGAGCTGCAAAAATTATAATACTATGTGCTCGCTAAAGAAATTAGCAGATGAATCAACGGAACCACTAAAGACAACAATCAAACGATTCTGTATCGTTGTCATCTTCGGCATTGCCTTTGGATATATTGAAGCCGCTGTCGTTGTCTATCTGCGGGCTATCTTCCATCCTGACGGTTTCGCTTTCCCTCTGACCGACTTGGGGACAATACTCCAGGAAAAACCACTTTTGTTCACTGAAATCGGCAGGGAAGCTGCGACGATAGTTTTAATCTTCACCGGCGCTTGGCTGTTCGGCCAAAACCGCCACCAGCGTTTTGCTTATTTTTTGACCATCTTCGCAATCTGGGACATCTTCTACTACATCTGGCTCAAAGTCCTTCTTAGCTGGCCCGCCTCAATTATGGACTGGGACATACTCTTTCTAATACCAGTTACCTGGGCTTCAGCGGTCCTTTACCCTGTCCTTATCTCAATTACATTGCTCATATTTGCAGCGGTTATACTCTATCAGGATGCTCGCAGCAGAGCCATCAAAGTAACGCGGTACGATTGGTTTGCCTTCTTTGTTGCCGGGATTATTGTGGTGGTTTCTTTTTGTACGCCCGGTCCTTATGTCACCGAACCGGACTACAAATCATACTTCTATTGGCCGCTGTTCGCTGCCGGGCTCTTATTAGCTATCGGGTTGTTCCTCAAATGCCTCTTGAAGTCTGAACGCAGATCCTAAAAACAATCTTCAATCTCCGAATTGAAAATCGGAGATATATTTGATGCTTGCAGCTTATGCACCTGTGCTCTTATGCTCTTGTGCACTTCTTAGTTTCTATTGTCCCCTGATGTATTTGTTCCAGCCGGCCTTTTATATGGTCTTCGCTGTTTTTTTACGCCCGTCTCCTGCACAAACCCCTCAAATTTGCCGAAAATCATCTTACCCGCCGAGGTCTGAAGCGAGCTCGTTATGCTAATAAGCAATTCCCGCCCAATCTTGTTGCGGGCGCCTTCAACAACAACCATCGTCCCGTCGTCCAGATAACCGATGCCCTGCTCGATCTCCTCGCCGGGCTTTATTATCTTAACCTCCATCGTCTCGCCGGGCAAAGCAACCACTTTCAGCGAATTTGCCAAATCATTTATATTCACCACATCGACTTCACGCACTTGTGCAACCTTGCTGAGGTTATAATCGGTTGTTGCTAATCGCCCGTTACAGGCCCTTGTAAACATCACTAATTTCTGGTCAACACCCCTGACCTCCTCGACCTCCGCGACAATAGTGTCCTCAATCTCCACTTCAATAACGGAATTTGACTGCATCTTGTTGAGTATATCAAGTCCCCGTCTGCCGCGGTTACGCTTGAGCTTGTCGGCCGAATCCGCTATAAGCTGCAGCTCATTGAGCACAAAACGTGGAACAACTACTGGGGCGTCGAACAGCTTACTCTGACACAAATCCGCAATTCGTCCGTCAATAATTGCCGACGTATCCAAAATCAAAGGCCGCGAACCCTTGGTCTGCTTGGCAAATTCCACGTAAGGAATCACAAAACGCACATCATCCTTGGTCCGCATAACGATACTGATAACAAGATAACATATACATATTCCCATCACCGATTTGATTGCCATAAGGGCTATTTCAGTCAAACCAATCCTGTGAATTTCATTTAGCAGTTCCAGTACCTGCGCCAAACACCAAGTCAAAAATAGCCCCACCAAAAGACCAAAAAATACCCCCGCGAGAGCCCCAAGTCTTTTTTTAGGCGTAAAAATGTCCACAAGAAAAACGGTTATTGCCAGTCCAAGACCACACCAAAGGATTGCATTAAAATTCGCTCTGCGTATCTCATCAGGTAAGTATTTAACTTCCCCATCCTCTGTTGTGTATTGTGAAATGGCATCTGAACTTATGTAGCCGACCAAAACCGCGACAATAACGATAATAAATATACCTCTAAAAATCAAAAGTAACATAGTTATAAATCTCCCAAATTATGACAACATTGCGATATTTATAAATCCCAGCTATTATACCCTGCTCACAAACTATTATCAATAATTACATTATTTACCTAAAAACAATTTCCCACATTTCAGAAAACCGGATTTGCCCGACAAAGAATGAATTTATAATGGGGTACACCTTAATCATCTAAGACAGGACAAATGTAAGAAGTTGCTGGAAAAGTGTTCTTTAGAGGAGGAGTAGCTCAAATACGCACTGATATCGTTGTGAAAGCATGTTAGAAAGCGAAATTTGGGATGTCCAGCCACTCCGCAGGAAAATTTGACCCAAAAATGCTACGTAGAACTTGATTTTCTCAGGTAAGTTTTGGTATTATTAAGACAGTGAATTCGGAGGAACGGAGAAAATTTGACGGTAAATGGGAATATTAGGAGATACAAGCCAGGCGCGTAGCCGGACGATTTTGATATGGGAAATCCGGAATTACTATAATTTCGCTGAGCATTTTGTAAAATCGAGGGTCAAAATTCTAAGCGGTTTACTATTCCGGCTTTTCAATTTTAATTTGTATTTGAGCGAAAGGAGCAGTGCGGTTGAGCCAACAGCCTATAATAGTGTTGAGTGAATCGGAGGCAAGTAACCGCAACAGGGACAGAAAGACCATTGCTTTTGAGATTGATATTCTTGGTAAACCTGTGCGTATCTGCTTTGGTATCAATAAGAAACAGACAAAATTGGCAGATATCGTACCGCCGGCACAGGAGGTTTGTGAAAAAATCATCGATGTAGCAGTTAATGAAATACGCAAGCAGGGAGAAAACATTCCCTGTCGTAAAGGCTGCTGTGCTTGTTGCCGTTACTTCGTGCCATTATCGGTTCCGGAGGCATTTTGGCTAAGGGAAAAGATTTTTGCAATGCCCGCCGCTCAGCAGGAAATAATACTGAAATCATGTCTTTCGGCAGCAGTACGCATTATCGGTAAAAAACTTCCCAAACCGATAGCTGCGTCAATATCATCAGATGTTGAGCCTGATATAGAAAAAGTGGAGAGTTGGTATAAAAGTTTGAATCTGGACTGTCCTTTTCTCTACAAGAAGGTATGTCTCATTTATAAGCAAAGACCGCTGGTGTGCAGAGAATACTTTATAGTCGGTTCTAGCAGAGCATGCAAAGGAAAACGCGGCGATGCAAAAGTGGTTAAACTGCCGGTGCGAATTTCACAGGTTCTTAGCCAGTTGGCCAGCAAACTTGAAGGCGTAGAGGAACAAGCAGTTGCGGTACCCTTGGCATTATCATGGTGTGAAGATAATCTGGAGAGAAGCAAGCGGGTATGGCCTACCACCTTGGTGCTCAGGCATTTTGTTGAGATTACAAAGAAAATGGCTTCAACACGCCTGTAAGAAGCGTGCGTAACCACATCCACGTCCGGAGCACCTACCATAGAATACTGATAAGTTCTATTGACTAAAAGTATAACAGTATAAGGGCCGGACAATCCAAAAAGTTAATATCGGCAGGTTTCCGCCATCAATTGTCCTGCCATTCCTTTTTGCGGCGAAGTCCTTTAGTTGCTTATTTTCCCGAAGCGGAACCAGTCTTTGGCCGGCCAATAGAGATAATCAGCTCGGCCTTTAACTGTCCCCAATGGAACGGGGCCGAAATGTCTGCTGTCGTAAGAATTAATACGATTATCGCCCAGAACAAAACAGTGATGCTCAATGGGCGCAGAATAACAAATTATCAAATCACTACTTATCTAACACAAAGAACTTCCACTTTGTTATACAGCCGAAGACCGTTAAAATTCCACACAATTTCAACACCGATTTGGCCATAAGGACGCTCGAAAAGGACTAATTTTCGCTAAATCTTCTCCTCACCTCAGAATAATCTTGACAAATAGTAACGCCGGGGCTAACATTCTTAATGAACCGAGCGATGAAAAGCTACGTTGTGTTGACGTCGGATATCAGATTTTTAGTTGGGTATTGTTGCATTTTTTGTCGGTTTTCGAAACAAACTCAACTCTATATGCAATTAACGTCCGGTGGGTTATAGTTTTTTTCAGAAGATATAGTTGTACTAAATTGGAGGAGACAATATGTCCAAAGAAACTCAAACAAAAAAAGAAAAGAATAACCAGACCGTTGCACGGGATATCAGCCGTTTGAGTCCGCCACTTGTAGGCCCCATTGGCTTTTTGCTCACGGCTGTATATTTAATCCTGCTATCAATCCTCCTGGTGGTTGCCATGGTTCAGTGCTGGCCGTCTCCCGCAACACCAAAAGGGCAGGCTGACCCACAGTTCCTGTTCTGGGCGTTTTCAATCTCGGATGAGGCACGCTTGATTCTTATTGTGGTACTTGCCGGCGCGCTCGGCGGACAGGTCCGCTCTCTCCGCTCGCTTGCCTGGTACGTCGGTAATAAAGAATTGAAGAGAAGCTGGCTGACACAGTACATCCTAACGCCATTCGTCGGAGCAATCCTCGCGATTGTCTCCTACTTCATTATCCGTGGCTGCTTCTTTCCAGCGAACTCAACCGCACAACAGACGAGTGTATATGGGTTTGCCGGCTTAGCCAGTCTCGTGGGTATCGCCTCCGAGCCTATAGCGCTCAAGCTCAAACAAGTGGCTGACACCTTGTTCACAAAGCCAATACAGGGAAAGGATTCCAAACCTCAGGAATAACCTGGCCCGCATCGGAAAGTATTCGACTGAAACGTATGTGGATTAGGACCCGGCCGCCGGGCGATTATACTAAGAGCCTATCTGAATAACTATTCGCTCTCGCCCGTCATTCTGAACGGAGCGTAGCGAAGTGAAGAATCTCCTCTTCGTTGGCCAGATTCTTCGGCTTCGCCTCAGAATGATAAAGGATGAAGGGGTATTCGGATAAGCCCTAAATCCTGTATGAGAACTATTGGCTGTGCTCAAGAAACGTTTTCGTAACTCCGATACCAGTGGTAGGGTGGGGCTTGCCCCACCATTATTTCTCCGATACCAGCAATAGCCTTCCAATAAAAGATTTGAGAAGCAAATAGCTGCTTTCTTTTCGATTAATACAGGGATTTGACTTAGCCAACGGTCTTTCTAACCGTTTTTATCGTTATGTAAGTTGGTGTTTGTAACGTATTCATACTGTTCTGGTAAAGTGTGCTTTTTTCCCTAATCAGCAGGGAACTTCTTGTATTCTATTGAATTCCGTTGAACCCCGCTTAACGCTGCGAGTGAGGCGCGGCCTATTGGACGTCGCCTCCACTCGTCTTGTTGGGTCCTATGGTGTTTTCAGAAAAATGTCACCGTCGCCGGCGGCAACGAAGTGCTCTTTTGCCTGTTTGCCTGTCGCAACGCTCTGTCTCGTCCTGACGAAAACAACAGACACGGTTCGGTTGCCCATTGGGTTGTACAGGGCTACGCCTTTTGAAAACTCGCGTTTGACGCTTCCGTCCTCTGGTCTTTCGCCTGGCGACAGTGGCTTGCCGAGATCCGTATCCCAGAACGCATACCAGTCATGAAGATGGTCCGGCTTGGGAAGGGGGTTGGGGTCGGCAAACAGGCAATATCCGTCTGACAGCGTCAGGGATAACGTCGTTACCGCACGCATCAGATGACGGTCTGCTCTTGAGGTGTGGTACCACGATTCCAGGCAGTTGATACGAGGCTTCCGAAGGTGGCCCTCTGCCCAGACCAGTGTGTTGGCGATACGCTGCCAATCTTCTGGACTCTTGCTACGGTAACACTCCATGAAGTACCCATTAATGAACGGAGCAGTCTTTGGTGTCTTGCGATCGTTAGAATTGGCCAAGATAAGCGCGTCTTTGCCGATGTGACTGCGAATAGTCTTGATTAAGGCGAGACGGTAGTCGTCGTCCCTCCACCAATCCAACATGATTCCATCCACAACACCGCTTTCTACTGCGGCTTTGGCCCTCTGCGCCACATGATCACGGTATTCCGGGTTTTGGAAATCGAGCTGTATATATCCGCCTTCCTTCCAGCCCGTCACGAGTTCTCCCTTCTCATCACGCTTCCACCATTTGTGGTTTTCTGGAAGAAAGCTGCGGTGAGCATCACGATAGCGTATTTCCATGATCAAAATGACGTTTGGATTGAAGTCGAGAAGCGAATGGCGCTTCTTGAGACCGAGCCTGATGCTTTCTTTCGTGAAGCCTGCTGCGAGTCCCTGGTTCTTATGATTCCACTTCAGTCCAAAGAAACCGGCGCCGTGAAAGATAAGATCATGACGGGCAGCGGTAACGAGTTTGTCCTCGTCTTTCAAGTTGTCGGCAGGATTCCACGCCTGGAAAACTGAAGGGAATTTCCTGTCTGCAATCCGTGCCTCAACTGTTTTCTCTTGCGCCGGATATGATTGCTCAGCTGCACAGCACGATGCTGCAAGGAACGTGCAGAAGCATAATCCGTGAAGTATGGTGTGATTCATCGTGCTTACCTACGGCTTACGAGACTGATGGAGAATGCAGGACACAGCAGACGAAATTCGAACATCGAGAATCCAGCATCCAGAATCTAATATCAACCATCCAGCTTTGTAGCATGAAAAAGCTCGTAGTCATTTGACTATGGTTCGTTTCCCAACCTTTCACCGGCTGGATCATGAAAAAGCTCGTAGTCATTTGACTATGGTTCGTTTCCCAACCTGTCCCCGGAAGGAGCATGAAAAAGCTCGTAGTCATATGACTATCCGCCTGACACTTTGTCGCTGCATAATAATTGCAAATTTAAGCTCCCGGATTAAGATGAAGTTTCTGTAGATCGAAACACCCAAATGTCTATAGTCATTTGACTATCCGCCTGAAAACTTGGAACTCTTTTGGGGTCAATTGCAGGAATTGACTTGAATTAGTATTCTATATATCAAAACATCCAAATAATAAGCACTCAATACGTTTTGAAGGAATTGCCAACTGGATCGGCCTTGCTTTCGGCAGGTAGCCAGGAC
>CAYQKF010000125.1:0-14339 GCA_964417935.1 uncultured Pirellulales bacterium | reverse complement strand
AGCTATACAAAAAATTCTGCTATTTTATTCTTGACTCTCTATAGCTGGTCTTTCATAATTGTTAAGATTTTATTTATATTTCGTGGAATTATACACGATAATCGTTGTATTGTCAACGAAAATAATAAGTTTATGCAAAATTTTTTAAAGTGGTCATAAGAGGTAAACGATCAAGTAAAGTCCACGCTGTTTTGCTTCGCAGAGCGAAGTGGCGGTGTTGTATATTTTGAGTAAATCCCCTATTGTGGACTCGGAACGAGGCTTTCAGGCCCTTCCTTAAGAGAAAACACTATGCTTTTCCCTCTGGAGTTGATTGGTTTTGGAATTGGCTTGGATTTGATTCTATTTCACCAACTACTTGTTCAATAATCAACTGTGCTATCGGCATTCCGAAATGGAGATTGAGTTTTGCTCCGCCTAAATTGATAATTTCGAGCGTAAGTGGCCCTGACCATCCTGGATGCACTGTCGGCGCAGTAAAATGAACCAGCAATCCACACCGAGCCCTGCTGCTTTTCCCTTCAATGCGGGCTGCTAAATATGGGGGACCTTTATCAATCGGCAATGTGACCGCCTATAAGGTTTGAGCAAGTAGAAATTTACCCGGCTCCAAAGTGTAAGGGCGATTTTCTTCAAGAGTATGTCGTTCGGAGTTTCGAGCTATGAGATTTGCTATCTTGCCAGGTGCTGTGAAATCAATAGTGGCTGATTCAAGTTTCGGAATTTTTATCTCATTCCCGAGTTTCAAATCAACCGTGTGTGAATCATAGGGACAGTATTTGACTCCTATTTCTCTAAACCTGGGCTGAGGTTCAGGGTCGATAACAAGTCTTCCCTCGTCCAACGCTTTATGAATTTCAAGATTCGATAGAAGCATTGTGAATTTACTTAATTTGCTCCTTTTTAACAGTTATTACCCGGCCATTCTCGAAAGCAGGACGAGGAAGACTGACTAACAACAAGTTATCTTTCTGTTCGCCGACTATAACTCGAATACTTCCCTTCACAGGTTTATCTCAGGAAGGTTCGCCACTGAATTTCAAATCTTCTTTCGGTGCAAACAAAGAAAATTCGGTTGAATCGAACATTTCACCTTGAACGGCAAACTCTCCGGTAAATTGGCCTGGAGATATTGTGCAATCAAGCCACTTTTCCATAGTATATGCCCTTTCCTTTTATATTTTTTTCATCAGGCTTTTTATACGGTAAGCCTCTAAAAATGTGCAATTTGTTACATCTTAAATATATCGTCATAAGAAAGCTCGTGCAAACAAGCATTTTTACTATGAATATAAATTGTTTTCTCAAAGCAACTTGCACGAAGTAAATGTTTTTTTGCGCTTCACAATGAGACTATTAAATCCTAATATACAGTATAAATAAACCAAACCACCAAGTCAACAAAAACTGCGTTAAAAACTATGTTTGGATTGTGTGTTTTTCGTTTAACAACAATCTCTTTTTTAGGTTTGTTCCTCCGAGAGCGGAGAATCCGCCGATTTTGCCGTCGCTACGGATTATACGATGGCAGGGGATAATCAGCGGCAGCGGATTTTTAGCAAGGACACTGCCAACGGCCCGACTTGCGTTGGGTCGGCCTGATTTTTTCGCTAATCGGCCATAAGTTATCGTTTGGCCGAATTCTATGGCCCTGCAGGCGGTTAAAACCGAGATACCAAACGAACTCAATCCATCGAGGGCCAAGGGAATGTCCCGGCTAAAATTTACACAGGTACCCTCAAAATAGGCGGCTATCTGTTCCTGAAGTGTCTTAAAAAAAGTTTTGTCGAAATTGATGCTCGATACTCGATGCTCATGAATTACTGCTCCCTTACGGTCGCGGCTCTGTCTCGGTACTCGATTTGGAGCTAATAAATTTTTTAGGAGCAGTGATTCGATTTTTTCGGGTTTCGGCCCGGGCAGTTGGCTTTGGCAAAGGGCATGTTCGGTGCCGGCAAGGCCAAAATAGCCCCATTTGGTCTTAAAAATCACGTATTTTATTACTTTTTGCATTTTTAACCACGAATTATACAGATTACACGGATTTTGTTTTTCATCTTTATATGCAGATTTTGTGGATTAACGCAGTCTGTCAAGTTCCTTTTTGCCATAGTCCTTCTGTTTTTTTACTTTTTTACGTTACTGATGTCAAATTCATTGACGCAAGAGCAAAATTCTGTTAAATATGTTAGTTTTTACAAAAATAGCGGATGGCAGCCAAGATTTGCTGACGGCTTTTTTTGATTTTTTGCTTTTAATTTATGTCTCTTGAAGAGTTGAGAAAGAAAATAGACGAACTTGACCACCAGCTTGTCAAGCTGCTCAACGAGCGTGCGCGCGTTGTGGTGGAGATAGGAAAGCTAAAGACTAGGACCGACAAACCGGTTTATTCGCCGGACCGTGAAAAAGATGTGTTTGCCAGGATTGCCGAGGCCAATGAAGGCCCGCTGCCGGACAGGTGTCTGGTGGCTATTTGGCGCGAGTTGATGAGCGGGTCTTTTGTTTTGGAAAGGCCGTTGCGAATCGGCTATCTTGGCCCCGCCGGCAGTTTCAGCCATACCGCCTCGATGCTCAAGTTCGGCCAAAGTGTCGAATACGAACCGTTGGCGGATATCACAAGTATCTTTGATGAAGTGAGCAAGGGTCATTGCGACCTGGGCCTTGCGCCGGTAGAGAATACTATGGGCGGCGGCGTAATAGAAACGCTTGATGCCCTGATAGATTCGAATGTGAAAGTCTGCGCTGAGGTTCTGATGGCAATCCATCATAGTCTTTTGGGCAATTGTTCTTTGGAAGAAATCGAGAAGATTTACTCGAAGCCGGAAGTTTTCGCTCAGTGCCGAAACTGGCTAAGTGCCACCTTTAAGGAGGCACAAACTATACCTGTAGCCTCTACCGCCAGGGCGGCGCAAATGGCAGCCGATGAGCCGAGGGCCGCTGCCATTGGCTCCAACGTGGCTGCAGAATTATATGGGCTGAGAATTATCTGCGAGAATATCGAGGATATTGCCAACAATATAACCAGGTTTTTGGTAATCAGCCGGGAAGACGCAAGGCCGACCGGCGAAGATAAGACAGCTATATTGTTCAGCACCGCTCATAAAGCCGGTGCCTTAGCCGATGTGCTTGATGTTTTCAAGCGATACAATATCAATATGACAAATATCGAGTCCAGGCCCAGCAAAAAAAGACAGTGGGAGTACTATTTCTTCGTGGACTTTTTGGGACACAGAACAGACAAGAACGTCCGGGATGGAATGGAAGAAGCGCGGAAGCATTGCCTGCAGCTTTCGATATTGGGCAGCTTCCCAAGAGCGAAGGAGCTGCTATAGTTGAGTTCATTGTTCATTGTTGAACTAAAAACTAAAAACCGGAGTTTTGCAAAATTGAGGTTAGGCATATATTATTTAAGAAAATCAGGTTTTCGATTTTCTTGAGTAATCAGCTAACTGTCTATTACACAACAACGTACTGTTTGAAAAGAAAAAATTAAAAAACAATTTTTTCTTTCCAAAGTATTCCTAACCTCGATTTTGCAAAAGTCTTGTAAGAACTACGAACTAATCAGGAGAGTTTTATGAGAAAGCCGTTTGTTGCGGGTAACTGGAAAATGAACACCGACAGTTACACCAGCGTAGAGTTGGCCGAGCGTATTGCTTCTGGGGCAATGGAGGCAGCAGCGAGCGGAAGCTTAACTGTGGCGGTTTGTCCGCCCTTTGTTTATCTGCAGGCTGTGGCCAAAGCCCTTAGCGCATCGAACGTTGGCGTCGGCGCACAGGATGTTTACTATGAAGCCAAGGGGGCTTTTACCGGCGAGATAAGCTCGTCAATGCTGAAGGATATTGGCTGTACGTATTGTCTCTGTGGCCATTCGGAACGCCGGCATGTAATCGGTGAGACTGATGAGCTGATAAATAAAAAAGTCACTGCTTCAATTGTAGGTGGACTTTTGCCGATATTATGTGTAGGCGAGCTGCTCGCCGAGCGGGAAGCTTCGCAAACAAATGAGGTGGTAATCCGGCATGTAAAAAATGGCCTGGCCGGCCTGAGTGCCGAAAAGATCTCAGCAGTAACCATAGCGTATGAGCCGGTCTGGGCCATCGGGACAGGCCTGACGGCGACACCGCAGCAGGCACAGGAAGTGCACGATTTTATACGAAAGCTGTTAGGCCAGATGTATGATGACCAATTAGCTGAGGGAATTCGTATTCTCTATGGCGGCTCGGTCAAGCCCAACAATGCAGCAGAGTTGATGGGCCAGCCTGATATAGACGGCCTGCTGGTCGGCGGGGCAAGTTTGAAGGCAGATGATTTTCTCACGATAATTCAGGCAGCAATGTAATTGGCAAGTGACTATTTACTATTGAAAGAGGCAGGAACCACGATTCTGAAACAATAGTAAATAGAAAATGATAAATAGTCAATTGAAAGGGTAAAAAATATGAGTGTTTTTCCATTGTTAGCAGTAGGTTTTATTATGAAGGTAGTCGCCGCTTTGTTCATCATTTGCTGCGTGGCGCTGATCTTAATCATTTTGATTCAGAAGGGCAGAGGCGGTGGTTTGAGTGCGGCATTCGGCGGCGGTATGGCCGGCGGAATTCTGGGTTCCAAAACCGGCGACTTCCTGACCTGGGTGACAATAGTGTTGGTGGGTGTATTTCTGACCCTTGCGGTGGTTATGGGCAAATTCTACAAACCGGCTGTGAGTGAATTTGGCCAAGGCCCGCCGGCTCAGCAGGAGCCGCTGACAAGCCCGGAGCAGCCATCCCCATCCGTTGGCATCGAGGATACGACCAGTGATGTTAATGCCGGTGCCGATGTAAATTCGCCCAGTGGTTAACGAGAGAGATTGTTCTGAAGTGTACGTAAAATAGGTGCGTACACGGTAGAATTTGGGTTGAAAGTGTAACGTTATGATAAATAGTATGACCGGTTACGGCCAGGCACAGGGTGAGGTTAACCGTGTAAGTTACCTCGTTGAAATCAAGACCCTCAACCACCGTTACTTCAAGACGATTGTAAAGTTGCCGGAGCTGGTGGCGTTTCTGGAGGAAGATATTGAAAAGCTTCTGCGAAAGAATTTATCACGTGGGACGGTAAATTATGTGCTTCGGCTCAAGAATACCTCGGTAAATGCGCTCTTTGATATAGACGAGACCGCCCTTCAGGCTGTTGTGGAAAAATTGAGCAGGGCCGGGTCGTCGGCTGGTGTTAAGGGGGCCATTGATATTGGTAACCTGTTGAGTTTGCCCGGAATCATTCAGCCGGCATCGCCGGATAAAGAAATGGCCGAGCAAATCAAGGAGGCGGTTTTGCAAATCAGCCGGGAGGCCATAGATAAGGTCAAACAAATGCGCGCCGCCGAAGGGAATTTCCTGGAAGCCGATTTGAAAAAACATTGCAGTGCGATAGCCGAAGACCTTGAGCGAATACGTGCTCGTGGCGATGTCGTTTTGCAGGAATACGCAAAAAGACTAAAGCAAAGAGTCGATGCGCTGCTTTCGGAGGCAAAACTGAAATTGGATGAAGAAACGCTTGCCAGAGAAGTGGCGATTTTTGCGGACAGGTCGGATATATCCGAGGAGGTTGCCCGGCTGGATTCACATCTGCAGCAATTTGTTCAGACCTGTCAGGCAAATAAGCAGGCGGGACGCAGGCTGGACTTTATCGGCCAGGAGATGCTCAGAGAGGCCAACACCATTGCGAGCAAGGCCTCCGATACAGAGATTATCCGCTGTGTGGTTGATATAAAATGCCGAATAGACAGGATTAAGGAACAGGTTCAGAATGTAGAATAGAAAGGATGCACAACGTAAAGAGCATTAGAAGTTTGTACTGGGATTAGAATGAACGATACAAAGAACAAAAAAGGCAAAGCGGTGATAGTGAGCGGCCCATCCGGTGTCGGCAAGAGCACTATCTGCGAAGAAGTGGTTAAGCAGCTGGGTAATGTTTATCTTAGCATCTCGGTTACGACCCGGCCAAAGAGCGAAACCGAAATTGACGGTCATGATTATTGGTTTATATCAGAACAGGAGTTTCAAGAGCGAATTGATAAGGGCCTGCTGCTGGAGTATGCCGAGGTGTTCGGTCATCTATATGGGACGCCGAGGGACAAGGTTGAAGAAGCCGTGCGGCTCGGCAAAACCGTTATTCTTGAAATCGACGTTCAAGGCGCCAGACAGGCCAAGGCAATTTTCCCGGATGCAGTAATGATTTTTATTTTACCACCGACCGAAAAGGACCTTGTGGAACGTATGTACCACAGGGGCAGAGAAGCCGCTGATGCCGCTGAAGTAAGACTGAACGGGGCAAGTAGTGAAATCGCCGCGGCCTGGCAGCATTACAAACATATGGTTATAAACGAGGACCTGCAGCAGGCAGTGGACGAATGTGTGCAAATAATCGAGAGTGCCTAAAGTGACAGCAAAGCTGTCATTCTGAGCGAAGCGAAGAATCTCTTTTTCGTTGGCCAGATCTTTCGGCTGCGCCTCAGAGCTTGCCCTGAGCTTGCCGAAGGGATGACACGTAAGTATAACTTTAGCTCACTTTAGGCACTTTAGTTATGAGGTAAAAGATGATAGATGAGCTCAAGAGCGAAGAGATAGTTAACAAAGTTGGTGGTAGATTTAAATTGACGGCGCTGGTTCAAAAACGATTAGGCGAGCTTTTGCAGGGTGCCAGGCCGTTGATTGAAGATGCCGAAAGCAAAACGATGCTCGAAATTGTTGTTCAGGAGATCCTGCAGGACAAGATCACCATCGATGACGGATTGCCCACAAAGGCCTCAAGGGACACAAAGAAAAATTAGAGATAAATCAGCTCTCCGGTACGCTTCGCCGGTAAAGCCCCGTTAGAAATTCCGGGAATGATAAAGATGCGGCGCGAAAAGGGAAAATTTCTAACGGGGTAAAACGAGATACGAGATGCTTGACAATCTGAATATTCTATTAGGTGTCAGCGGCGGAATCGCTGCGTACAAGGTGGTCGATTTGGCCGGCAAGCTGACCGCTGCCGGCGCCAGGGTAAATACCGTAATGACGGAAAACGCCTGTCGGCTCGTCGGCACAAAGAGCTTCGAGGCGGTTACTTGCTCAGCCGTTTTTACGAGCCTCTGGAGTATGCCCGAAGAATATAAAATCGGCCATATAGCTTTGGTTAATTGGGCTGATGTTGTTGTAGTTGCGCCTGCAACGGCTAATATCATAGGCAAAATAGCAAACGGCATCTGTGATGATTTACTTAGTACGACCCTTTGTGCGGCTTGGCGGCTGATTAAATCAGGCGCTGCACTTTTAGCTCCTGCGATGAACAATAATATGTGGGACAACCCAGCCGTGCAGCGCAATGTCGAGACGGTAAAAGAGATGGGCTTTCAGTTGATAGGTCCTGTTGAGGGCCGACTCGCCAGCGGAGCTGAAGGCATCGGAAGAGTGGCAGAGCCGCAGGATATTTTAGAAGCAATCGAAAAAATCGCTGCCGAAGTCAAAACGAAAAAGACAGAATAACTTTTGTTGCTATTTAGTCCCTGTTGCGGAAAAAGTATTTGTCATTCCCGCGGAAGCGGGAATCCAGCTTTTTCGCTCTGGATCCCTGCTCCTTCGACTTCGCTCAGGACAGGTTTAGCAGGGGTGACATCGTCGATTCTTGTTTTCCGCAACAGATACTATTTAGTTCCCCTGTTTTAATGGGGGTTTTATCTGTGTTAATCCTTGTAATCTGTGGTTAAAAATGCACATCTTTATCACAGCAGGCGGCACCCGGGAATACATTGACCCGGTCCGTTTTATCTCCAATGCCAGCAGCGGCAGGATGGGTTACGCCCTTGCCCGTGCGGCGCTCAAGGCCGGGCATAAAGTAACACTGGTAACTGCGCCAACCGCCCAAAGAGCGCCGAGCCAGGCGAAAGTGATGGAAGTCGAAACTGCCGCCCAGATGTTCGAGGCGGTCAAAAAGAATTTTGAGAAGTGCGATTGTCTGATTATGGCTGCGGCTGTGGCCGATTATACGCCTGCCCGGCCGGCTAAAACAAAAATCAAAAAGACCGCCAAACATCTGAATATCAAATTAAAACCAACAGCCGATATCTTGAAGTGGGCGGGAAAGCATAAAACGAAAAATCAGGTCATTGTCGGTTTTGCTCTCGAAGACAAAATTGTTAGAGCCCGTGCAGAAAAGAAGTTGAAAGAAAAAAACCTCGATATGATAATCGCCAACACCTCCGCTGCCATCGGTGCCGAGAAGTCAACAGTGCAAATAAAGACAGTAAATTCCGCCTGGACCAAAATCGAAAATGCAAGCAAAACAGTAATCGCCAAAGAAGTTCTACGCATAGTTGAAACGAGATGGTGACATGGAAGTTGATAATGAAGTCGAAAACGTAGAAGAACCGACTGACTACTCCAGGCTAAAAACATTCTTTAAGTACTGTAGTGATGATGAGAGGGTGATACGTGGCTTGTTTAAAGACAACAAAATCAGGTTCACGCAACCAGCGGCACTAAACGATCCCCTGGAATTCAACCCCATCATTAGATTTAAGCACAACGGGTCAAATTATAGATGGTTTTATCTAAATGAGATTCCTCTCCCAAGCGAAGAGTTTCGTTTAAGGTTTAGACTAATCGAGCAACAGGTCAACGAATTTGGTATTCTGTCTTTGACAAAAATCCCTGATTCGTTTGATATGTGGAGCCGCTATGCTAACGGACACAAGGGTTTTCTTATAAAATTAAAAAGCGATTTCAATAAGCATTCATGTATGTTATCTCCAGCTAATAAAGTTTATCCAGTTCGAGAAGTCCGGTACGTAGTTGAGTATTCGATAAACGTAGACGAACTTACAGATGATAAAGGACAGATTAAACTTGAAATGTTCAACGACCTGATGTTCTACAGAAAACTCTCACGTTGGGTGGCTGAACAAGAATATCGTATGGTACGTCCTTTTTCTGATTTGCCGAGTTATGTGCCTCTTTCAAATAAGGCACACAGAGATGAGAGATTGCATTTGTTCGAGTTTTCAGTCGATTGTATAGAATCCGTTACATTTGGAGCTTGCATGTCTTTTGAAAGTAGAGAACGTATTCGGAAAGCCTGCACAGGCTCGGGGATAGAATTCCTCCGGGCAGCTATTATTCGAGATAAAAAGGATGATTTCGGAAAAGCCGGTAAAATCGTGTATGTGCCCGAAGATTCCATACTAAGAACCTTTTATGTATCACAATTCCCTTTAATTTTGGAATCAGGCCACTTTGAGGATCTAAAAAAAGTAATTAGAATTGCTTCGTTATCTGAGTTGCCTTACTGGGAAGATAATAAAGAATGGGTACGACAAATGTACGAGATAAGGAAGGCTGAACAAAAGAACAAGTCATAGGATTAGTCGTTTCTTTGTCTGCTGGACTCTTTAGTATTTTATTACAAGGTCATATTTTGTAACGATAGACTATGAATTTGCAGTTGCTTCATTACGTGCCTGAAGGGACTTCCTTACGCGCTTTCTCGATACTTATCCGGCTGATTTTACTCACTGCAAGTCAGCTTTTTCGCTTCTTTTGGCCTTTTTGGATAGAATTTGCTTGACTGCTGATTGCGTCCCAGTAGGCGTTCATTTGGCATACCATATCTCTGCCCTTTTCGGTGAGTTTATAATATTTTCTCGTAGGCCCCTCAGGCGAATCCTGCATAAAAATCTCAACTAATCCATTGCTTCTTAATCTTCTAAGGATAGGGTAAATCACACCATCGCTGATGAGCAATCCTTCAGTTCTGCACAGTTTTTTTGCAATATCATATCCGTACATCTTCCGGTTCCGGATATCATTTAATATGCAAAGTTCCAATACTCCCTTGCGGATTTGATTAGTCCAGTTATCAAAAAATTTATCATCCATAAAATCACTATATAGCAATGCAAGGTACCTATCAATGCTATGTAGTGATTTTTTTGAAAAATTATTTTATCTGTAAGCCCTTTTATAAAAAGAAGATAGAAAAAAACACTTACGTTGAAGGAAAAATATTTCGCAAGAAAAGGATAAATTGTGATACGGAAATCAGTGTTTATCCTTTGTGCTGAGTAGCCGATCACTCAAATAAAGAGGCACGATTCAGGCTGGCTCAGACCCTAAAAAACGGCATAACAAGAAACCGTCATTAAAAACTGTCTCTTTAGTGAGAACTACTGAAAAATCCGGTTCTCTCATTTGGATTTGTTCAACAATACTCAAATGTGATAATATAGGGGCTGTGGAAGGTGTTTCATTGGCTATTTAAAAAGGAGATTAAAAATAACGATTAGAAAAGTTATTTTATCGGTGCAATTATTGTTAACAGTTGCAGTAAGCGCAGCGGCTGAGCAGACGGTTTTCCCAATCAAGGTAAGTGAGAATCGACGATATTTTATAGACCAGAATAACAATCCCGTCTTCTGGTTAGGCACTACCCAATGGCAAATCTTTCGGGAATATACTCTGGACGAAGTTAGGACGACTCTTGAAAGGGTGAAAGGCAATGGTTTTGTCTTTGTTCAGGCGATGCTCATGGGCGTTGGTGACGGCACTAAGCCCAATGTGTACGGTGAAAAGCCCTGGATTAATAACGACCCCCTCATGCCAAACGAGGCGTATTTCAAAAATGTGGATTCTGTTATTAAAATAGCCCGGGATAACAACCTGGTCTTTTCGGTGACCCTTTATCATCAACGTTACCGTAAGTATATAACGCTAAAGAATGCCCGGGCGTGGGCGAAGTGGCTGGCTCAGCGGTATAAGGATGTGCCCAATATTGTCTGGTCGATGACACCTGAGGCCAAACAGGAGTTTATTCCTGTTCTTCGGGAGCTGGCTGCGGGTCTTCACGAAGGAGATGGAGGTTACCATCTTATTACCTTCAAGCCCGATCCTGCACCGTACTCATCCAGCTTCATTCACAATGAAGATTGGCTCGACTTCAATTCAATGCAAACATGGAATGGTGTTAAGCTGATTTATCCTATGGTGACAAATGATTATAACCTCAATCCGGTAAAGCCCGTTTTAATGGCCGAAGGTGCTTATGAAGCAGGCTCTGAATATAGATTTGATGTAACTCCCCTGTGGATTCGCAGGCAGGCCTATTATTCGTACCTGGCCGGTGCCCATCACACCTACGGCCATAACGACAGTTGGCGGGTTCTGCCTACATGGAAGAAAGCCCTCGATGCCCCGGGGGCTCGTCAAATGGGCGTTCTCAAGAAAATATTTCTGGGCCGAAAAGAATGGTGGTATCTCGTCCCGGACCAATCGATTTTTGCAAGCGGCGGCCAAACCGGCGGAGATGTGCTGAATTTGGCGGCCCGTCATAAAAACGGCAAATGGATTATGGTTTATTTAGGCAGCAAAAGCTTATTCTCCATTAACATGAATAAAATTACCGCGGGAAACAAGGTGAATGCATTTTGGATTGACCCGAAGAACGGCGATTCGGTCCCGATTGGCGGTTTTTTGAATACGGAGGTGAAATCTTTTTCGACGCCCGATGGATGGCAAGATGCTATATTGATACTGGAAACATCTGCTAGCTAAATTCTGACACATGGAACCTAATCAAAAAAGCGAAAACAAGACTGGCGCTCCGGACTATTCTCAATTCCCAACATTCTTTAAGTACTGTAGTGATGATGAGAGGGTGATTCGTGGCTTGTTCAAAGACTACAAAATCAGGTTCACACAACCAGCAGCGCCGAATGACCCTCTTGAGTTTAATCCAATCATTCGGTTCGAGCACAACGGCAGCAACTACACGCGATATGTTTTCGACGGAATTATGTTTCCGAGCGAAGAATTGAGACTTCACGGTCAGCTTATCGAGAGTCAATTGAATGTTTTCGGCATTCTATCGCTGACAAAAGTCCCGGACTCCTTCGACATGTGGAGCCGATATGCCAATGGTCACAAGGGTTTCCTTATAGAACTCAAACCTGATTTTAATAAACACCCCTGTATGCTTTCAAGAGACGGTCCGGAATATCCAGTCATGGAAGTCAAGTATGTTGACGAATACACAGTCAACATAGACGAACTTGTCGATGAGCATGGATGGATCGCATCCGCAATGGTCAGAGAGAAGATGCTATTCACCAAGACTTCCCGCTGGCAAGATGAAAAGGAATACCGCATGGTCCGGGAGTTGGCAGACGATCCCAAGTGGCAGCCCTTGGGGAACAAGCCTTATCGCGACCGAAACTTCTATCTCTTTGATTTCTCGCTGGACTGCGTAGAGTCGGTTACATTTGGGGCATGTATGTCGAGCGAGAACAAGAATAAAATCATAGAGGCATGTGAGGGTACAGAGATCAAGTTCTTACAGGCAGCCATAATCAGAGACCGAAAGGATAGATGGAGCCGGCTGGCGAGTGTTGTGCTCATACCAGCAGAGACATTCCCCAACTTGCTGGGGATGGGTGATCTTGGCCTGTTCGTAGAACAGAAGTACCTGAAAGAAAAACTGAGACCACCGATCACAGTAAGCGAACTGAGTGAGCTACCATATTATGCCCGCAACGAGGAGTGGGTCCTCCAATACTACAAATACAAGAAAGCCAAGCAAAAAAATCGTCCTAATTCCTCGATCGAATAGCTCAACTTCTTATACCGAGGTCATATTTTGTGAGGATGGACTCGAATTTGTAGTTGGCTTGTACCTGTTTGCAGGGATGTCCTTACCTGGCCTTAGTATTTATCCAGACGATTTTACGAGCTGTGGATTATGTTCCTCGTTTCTTTTGGCTTTTTTCGATAGAGTCTGTTTGATTCCTGATTGCCTGCCGGTAGGCGTTTATCCGGCGTACCATATCTTTACCCTTTTCCGTAAGTTTATAATACTTCCTCGCGGGCCCCTCAGGCGAATCCTGCATATAAGTCTCTACCAGTTCCTGGCATCTTAATCTACTAAGGATAGTATAAATTGCTCCTTTGCTGAGAATCAGTCCTTCGATTTTGCGGAATTTTCTTGCAATTTCATACCCGTACATTTTTCTGCTTCGGATATCGTTTAATATACAAAGTTCCAATATGCCCTTGCGAAGCTGATTGGTCCAGTTATCAAAAAAGTTAGTATTCATAGAATTCGCTTAATCCTTTTCTGATGCTGATAGATATGATAACCGAAAAAACCGGCGTTAGCAATATTCACTATATCTCAATGAGAGGTACCGGTCAATTGCTACTCTGCTTCTGTTTTACGTAGTTGCTATTCTGCGAAGTTGCCGACGCTTCAGAGCTTTGGGGACGGAGCGTAGTTCCGTTCTCCGTAGTAAATTTACTACGAAGGAAGAATCGCTACGAAGCAATAGAAGTGAAACATGTTGGCGAATATGTAATCAATATAGGTGAGTTAGCCGATGAAGATGGAAACGTTTCCATTGAAAAGTTCAATAAAGAGATGTTCTTTTAAAAAATTTCTCGATGGGAGGGCAAAAATATATATTAACCCGAAAAGCATGCCCAACATATGCCTTCACTCATTCAGCACAAATTATGAAATATTTCTGGAATAAAATATGAATAAGTGATAAAAAAGAAATGGTGAATGAGTTGTCATTTGTCGATAAATGACAAAATGTGGTCTTCTGTGATAGCAAAGAATTAAATTATGCCATCTGGTAAACTAAATATTTACAAAAGGCCGAATTTCAAGAGCCCTCGGCTGCTGCTGGGCTTCTCCGGCTGGATGGACGGCGGTGAAGTCTCGACAGGAACCATAAAGTGCCTTATCGACCAGCTCGGCGCCAAGAGGTTTGCTGAAATCGAGCCGGAAGGATTCTATATCTATAGTTTCCCAGGCTCAATGGAAATAACAGCACTGTTTCGGCCACACACGAAGATAAAAAACGGCCTGATTAAATCCTACGAGATTCCCGCAAATTCTTTTTTCTACAGCGAGGAAAATGACCTTATATTATTTTCAGGCAAAGAGCCCAATTTACAATGGGAAGAATTCGCCGAGTGCATCTTCTCGTTATGCGAGCAGTTCAGCGTCAAAATGATATATTTCATAGGCAGCGTTGCCGGTCTTGTGCCCCACACGCGAGAGCCAAGACTTTTCTGTTCCGTCTCGGATGCCGGGCTTAAAGAAACCTTCCGGCATTACGGCGTTCAATTCACCAACTACGACGGGCCGGCCAGTTTCATTACGTATCTTACAGCAAACTGCAATAAACGAGGCTTGAGAATGGTATCTTTCGTCGCCACCATTCCGGCTTACGTGCAGGGCGGTAATCCCAAGTGCATAGAAGCGGTTACAAGACGGCTGGTGGGTATGTTGGAGCTGCAGGTAAAGCTTGATGAGCTGCGGGC
>CAYQKF010000124.1:0-14480 GCA_964417935.1 uncultured Pirellulales bacterium | reverse complement strand
CATCGGCTCCACTGCGTGGAAGCCTGAGAGAACTCGCTTGTTTTGGGACTAGTTTCTGAGCGAAGACCCGAAATGGTACAGATTTGTCATAAAAAGTATGGAATAGTTACCATACGAGACAATAAGCCCATCACTGACAGTAAACTCCTCAATTGGCTAATAAATATGTCACCAAGAGAGTGGTATGAGACTCTTAGCCGAAGAGTCTTTTTTGGACTAATAAGGAGCGTCTAGATAGCCTACTAAACGCTAGAGCATACCGTCAATACACCCACACGGTTATTACTGTAGAAACTGCTCTCTTGCTAGAACGCAACAATGAAAGAATCACGTTGTCGCCAATAAACTCAGGCGCAATGCTTTTCGGAGGGTCACCTCGAGGAGTTGGTACTTTTTGTACATTGGCTCAGTGGCCTGACGCCGAAGGGCCACGCTCTGGAAAGCTTAGAAAGCCCGTGGTTGAGTTGGCAGTTGAGCACTCTATAAGCAACATGCAGGATATTGCTATACGTGTTGACGAGATGAAGGGAGGAAAGCTAGTTAAAAAGATTTGGGCGCGTGTATAGAAGAATAAGATCTGAATTTATAATTCAGAATAGCGAATTAGTCTTGACGAATAAATACACAAGAGCAAAAGGGCATAGGTCCCCGACCCCCGACAGAAAGGCAGGTGAGCTAACATCGGGAATAAACTCCAGGGCATAAGGAATAAGTTATTTGAGCGGGAAATTAAGTACGGCGAACTCCTTATGGTATTTATTTGCCACTTTATCATACGCTTTTGCGGCTTCGATTTCATCGTCGAAGTATCCGATGACTCTGGGTATTCCGTTTGCTCGTATCTGCGCCTGCCATTTGTTTATGCTTTTTTGCCAGGTTACGCCGATGTATTTGGAGTGAGCGCCCTTTTGCTTGATGCATGGTTTGTTGATGGTGTTCTGGGATTTGGTGGCGGGTCTTAGATTGGCCTTTCGATTGTCTAGGCCGTTATGGTTGATATGGTCAACGACGAGAGGATAGGGCGGGTTTATTATTTCGCGGTGCATCTTAATAGTGCGTTTTTTTTTGTTTACGCGGTCCCAGATACAACGAGCAGCATAAAAGGTGCTTCCACCTTCGCTGGCATACCATTTGTATTTGTTTAGTCGCTCGTAATCTTCCGGGTCCACGATGGCGTATTTACCCTGTGTGAGTGGTATGCGGCGAAAGGGGTAGCCATAGTGGATACGGCGGTACGAAAGTACCAGAGCCACTAATGGCCATACCAACCAATCAGGAATCGTAAAAAACAAAACAATCTTAATAATTTTGTCCCCCATGAATTGCAAAAATACGAAGCACGAAGTTCGAAATCCTAAACAATATCAAGATTCGACCCGCCAACGGCGGGTATTCATCGGAACCCAGCGCTGCTGGGTCAAATGTTCAAAACAAAGGATTTGAGATTTTGGATTTGGGTCATTTTAATTTGTTTCGCGTTTAGATATTCGTATTTCGGACTTGCGGCTTTCGGCTCCAAGCTGAAAGCACAGCCTCTATAATTAGAGCTATCTGCGCTTTTGATGCGAAAAATGGGGTGATTTTGACAGGATTGATAGGATTAACCTGTTGTCAGAAAAGGGGTTAAAATTTTTTTGAAAAATTTGATTTTTACTTTTAGGTACCAACGTTTTTGGTTGAAATTCTAAACAGTTCAAAAGAGACCGGACGACAATCGACGGATATCCAATACATTGTGCTTTCTGGATTTTGAAATGTCAACTGAAATTTCCCATAGTGACGGGATGTCCGGGAGAGACGATGTTGACCGAGTATGTAACTGTAGCAGAATCGGTAATAAGAAGCATGCTACACAGAGTCGTACAAAGAATATCACCTATGAATAATACCGGTAGAAAGCTCAAGATACGAAGCATAAAATAGCTATTTCTGTTGATTACCATCGTGGTAGTATCCGTTTCCAATGTAGGTCTATGTGCTTGCGCATTTCAGCTTCGTCATCCCTTTTTCGATACGAACACTTCTCGTAACGCTCTCGTCCTCTTGCCAGTTGGTCGTAGTCCAGATCTACCCCTAATCCTGGCTTATCGGGAATTTTGACACATCCATTGACAATCGGTACGCGGCCTCCAGCGACCACTTCATCTTTCTCCGATTGCCACGGATAATGGGTGTCACAAGCATAAGTCAAATGAGGTGTCGCGGCGGCCACGTGCGCCATTCCCATCAAGGACACGCCCAAATGACTGTTCGAATGCATCGATAATCCGATGCCAAAGACCTTACAAAGATTCGCCAAATGCTGTACCTGCCGCATGCCGCCCCAATAATGATGGTCACACAGAATAATCTGCACAGCGTCTAATTCGATGGCCCGGGGGATATCCCCGAACGAAGTGACCGCCACATTGGTGGCCAGCGGTGTCATAATCTCCTCGGCGACTAACCGTCGTCTTACCTCTGCCATATTTTCCAAACCAGCGGTTGGGTCTTCCAAATATCCACCACCCGAAAGCTCCTCGGCCAACGCTTTGCCTACGCGCAAGGATGTTTCAACGGTCCATGCAGAATTTGGGTCGATGCGCAAAGGAACTTCAGGACCAAGCTCCTGATAGAGCAATTTGATGCTCTCGATTTCCAGGTCCGGTTCCAGCACACCGCCTTTGAATTTGATGGAGCCAAATCCGTATTTGGTCACCATCTGCTTGGCTTGCTGCAGCAGGGCTTCGGGCGTCAGGGCTTCTCCGTATTCATCTTCGCGAACATCGTCGCCTTCACCTCCCCCTCCGGCATGCTTGTAGAACGGATAAGCAGAAAACGGAACTTTATCCCTGAGGCGACCGCCAATCAGGTCACATACCGGCTGGCCAACAGATTTTCCGATTAAATCCAGACACCCAGCTTCAATGGCCGCGTACGTGCGGGTCGTTGCGTCAAGGGGATTCTCTCCAGGCACCAGATATGTCTGCGAACGCTCAGAGCCTGCTCCCTGCCCTTCAATCATGGTTGAGAGGAAGCCGGTTAAACGGTACGAATCGGCACCAACAACTTGCGGCCGCAACTCTCTTAGGGCCTGAGCCGGAGTTTCCCCGCCATACGTTTCGGAAATGCCGACAATACCGTCTTCGCTTTCAAGCTCCAGAATAGTCCGCAAGGCGTATGGGGCATGAAGGCCATAAGAACTGCGCAGCGGCGGGTCTGCAATAGCGACCGAGTGAATACGCATGTCGACAATTTTCATTTTGATTCCTTACTTTCTATTTAGCGAGATTGTTAAACCAATGGGAAAAGTCGTGCCAGAATCATAATCACTAACAAACCAACAATTCCCATCAGCGTCATCATTGTCGAGCAGGTTTTCAGCGTTTCGCCCTCCGTCATACCGGACATCTTGCATATTACCCAGAAACCACTATCATTCATCCAGGGAATGAGTTTTGAGCCACATCCAATGACCAGTGCCAGATAGAGTGGATGGAATCCCATCTGTCCGCTGCCGGCCAGACCACCGAGAATGCCGACCGCAGTTATCATGGCAACCGTTGCAGAACCCTGAGCCGTTCGGACAATGGCTGTCACACAAAATGCCAGAGGAAGTACAGCTATGCGATAAGAACTCGCCAGTTCCTGGATGCGATAACCGATACCGGTCTGTTGCAGGATTCCGCCAAAGGCACCACCGGCAGATGTGATAAGAATGATTAACCCGCCACTCGAGAGCGCATTCTGGAGGAACGTTGTGATATTCTTCTTCTGGTCTTCCTGCTTCGGCGAAGCGCTTCGCAGAGACGAGCGGTGCCACCATGCAAAAGTCAACAAAGCAATTGCAGCCGAAATTGTGAGGGCCACATTAGGATTGCCTACATTGTCAATCAACACGGCGATGCTTCGCCACCATGGAGCCGTTGTTGTGGGAGATTGTGTCTTCACCCAAGAATCGAAAAACGTCCCTCCGGCAATCAAAAGAACGGGGAGAATAATGGGTAGTATCGAAAGCCAAAAGGGCGGTAGGGCTGCTTCATCTTTTTCTGTCATACTTCTTAGGTCGGCAGCAGAAGTATCGGCCGTGTCTCTGACAGGCACCGGCCATTTTCGGTTTGCCCATAGCGCATAAAGATAACCGGCGCTTACAGTAAAGAGGCCGACGACGATTCCCCCTATGATCATGAGTCCTATATTTACAGAAAGCTCACCCGCAACGAACAAGGGACCGGGCGTCGGTGGTACCAGAGAATGGGTCATGGTTGCCCCTGCTACAATCGCCATAATGTAGAGACCGTAATTCCGGCCTACCCTGATTCCCATGGCCTTACCCAGCGGTATCATCAGATAGAAAACCGTATCGAAAAAAACCGGCATTCCCAGCAGAAATCCGCTGCCTAAGAATGCGCCGGGCGTGCGTTTTTCCCCCAGCCATTTTAGCAGAGACCGAACGATTCGCTCTGCAGCGCCACTTTCAAGTAAGAACTTCCCGATGATGGAAGCCATGGCAATTAAAATCCCAATCTTCGCACATGTACGGCCAAATCCATAAGCCACCCGTTCACCCACGGAAGAGGCCACCAGGGTCGCGGTTTCCTTTGCTGTCATCTTATTATCAGATGCAAACTTCTCCAATGCCGCCGGCCTCGTTAGACTTCCGACAATCAGCGCTCCAAGTATAAGAGCCAGGAATGGATGCAGACGTAAGAGTAAGATCCCCCCTAAAACCACAATCATGCCCACCAGCAGAAGCCATAAAGGATCAATCATCGTGTTTTTCCCTTCACCCACTTCACACTGTGATTCCCTGTTACGGCAATAGTCTCAGCCGGGGAATTCAACTGGAACACAGACCAGGGACCGGGAATAAAAGGATATTTTTCAATGACATTTTCGTTAATTTCGATTCCCATACCGGGCCCATCCGGTAGAACAAGATACCCATTCTCAATTTCCGGTCTCTCAGATAAGATATCATCAGCCAGCGGAAAGGGATACATCGCCGGATGTCCTTCGTTCGAGTAACAGGGATATTCAAGCCATTCAACAACATTTTCGGACCAGCATACACCCAATTGGGCGGCTGTTAATACTTCCAGGGTTGTGCCCCAGCTATGAAACGCAAATCGCAGTCCCTGTTTGTGGACATCTTCAAATATCCGCTGGGCGGTCGAGATCCCTCCCTGGCACAGGATATCCATCTGAACATAATCAACTACCTCCGAGTTAATCAGGTCGTGAAAGCCCGAATCATCCGGCTCGTGTTCGCCTGAAGCCAGTTTCACATCCGACCGGGTACGTAATTCTCGATACGCGGCATGGTCATCCGGCGGTAAAGGTTCTTCCAGCCAGATAGGATGATAGTCCTTCATATCATGGGCCAATTTTACAATAGTCTCGAAGGGATAGCTGTTGTCTCCCATCCGCCACCATGTATGGGCATCAATCATGAGGCCGGCATCAGGCCCCACAGCCTCCCGCATTAAAGCTACAGCCTTCAGGTCCTTCTCCGGCCCGATACCGGGTCGCATTTTGTACGCCGGAAATCCCATGTCTATGATTGTGTATGCTTCCCTGGCATACTTCTCAGGCTCCATGTACATACCTGCACTGCCATATAGTTTGATCCTGTCCCGCTTGCGGCCTCCGAGCAGCTCCGACAATGTGCATCCCTCATACCTTGCCACAAGATCGAGTAGTGCGATTTCAACGGCCTTATAGGTTTTCGCGCCTTTCTGGTCTTCTGGAAAGTGGAATTCCTGCCAGCGGCGAGGGTCTTTGCCGCTCAGAAAAGGACCGACTGTTTGCTTTATTTCCCTGTCTGCGCGCTCGTGTGCAGGGCCCGGAGCGTATCCCCTCAGGCCTGTATCTGTGGTTATCCGAATCAGCATCGCATCTCTTTTGATAATCGTACGCTCTCCTCCCCAAAACCGTAATCTGATTGGCTCAGGCATCTGATAGGACATGAGAAAAGACTCAACCCGGGTTATTTTCAAAGTGCGTTTCCTCTCTAATATTCAAGATTAAACGTATTTCTGATTTTTATTTCTTGATTTCGCAAGAGTTTTTCAGCTCATTTACCCTCTCAGCCATTTTGCAGGCTCCACCCTGCACAAAGCCTGAATCCGAGCCGCAGGCGATAAAACGAAATCCAAATTCATAGTACCTCTTAAATTCTTCCGGCTTCTGAAGAAAGATACCGGCTGCCTTTCCCTCTTTTATGGCTGCATCAGCAGTGGCCCTGATGGCATCGATGAAGCTCGGATGGTCAGGCTGACCATAAACACCCAATGCGATTGAGAGGTCAATCGGTCCGACAAACAGCACATCGATTCCGTCAGTTGCCGCCACTGAATCCAGACTGTCTAATATTTCTTTCGTTTCGATTTGAACGATGCAGACGAGGTTCTTCTTCTGATTGGCATAATATTCACCAAAATCGGAACCGAAATTCGTTGCCCTCACCATTCTGGCGACACCTCTTATTCCTTCCGGCGGATACCGAATGGCTTTTGCCGCCTGCTGGGCTTCCGCCAGTGTATGGATTCGAGGACACATGATACCTTCTGCGCCGAAATCCAGGATCCGATGAAAACGCTGTCTCTGATAGGACTCGACTCTGACAATGGATGCCGCAGGCGTATGCTCCAACGCCTGAAGCTGCTGCAATACCTCTCTTTCAGAACCCAACCCATGTTCAATGTCTATAAGGACCCAATCGAATCCCGACATACCTACGATTTCCGCAGTGAGAGGTGATCCAAGATTTAACCAGCATCCAATTAAAGTCTCACCGTTGTATATACGTGTCTTGATGTTCTTCATTGCATCTCCTGATTTAGTCCAGTGCTTATGATGATCTGGTCGGTGGCACGGCCATCCTGGCCGTGTTTTCACGGGCTGGAAGCCCGTGCCACAGGCCACCACGTTCTTTATCCTGCAATCCGCCAGGCTCCGCGGAGTCTGGCGGATTGCAACTCGCCGCAAAAGCTGCGGGGGTCATATAGCTCAAGCTACTATGCGGGCGGTGATTATTATAATCCATTTGCCAACGCTCCACAACCCCGATTTATCGGGGTAGATACAGCCAGGTTTCTAAGAACTTGATTTACAATCGAGACGTATTAACTTATGATACATTAGTTTAAGTTTATGATATAATGTTTAAGCTTATGATGGAATTGGACCGTATTTAGGGAGACAGGAGTTGACAACCGCTCGCATGGAAAACTCACTATTGGCACCGTTCAAGGAGAATCTGCAGAGTGTTATCTACGGCAAGAGCGAATGTATCGATGTAATGATAGTCTGCCTGTTAGCTGGGGGGTCCGTCCTGATTGAAGATGTACCGGGCGTGGGCAAAACGACCTTGGCGAAAGCGTTGGCCAAAAGCATTGATGCCAAGTTTCACCGGATACAATTCACACCCGATCTACTGCCTGCAGATATCTTAGGCTCTTCTATCTACAACCCGGTTAGCGGGGACTTCAAGTTCTATCCTGGTCCGGTCTTCTGCAATATCCTTCTTGCCGATGAGATCAACCGAGCTTCACCCAGAACCCAGTCGGCCCTGCTGGAGGCAATGAATGAGAACCAGGCGACGATTGAAGGCAAACGTTATCCACTACCGAAACCGTTTATGGTGATTGCCACAGAGAACCCCATCGAGTTCCACGGCACTTATCCATTACCTGAAGCCCAGCTGGACCGTTTCCTGGTCCGGCTTGCCATGGGTTATCCGACAGTCGAAGTCGAGATTGACATTCTCAAGTCGCATGCCCATACCGAGCCGCTCGACAGAATACAGCCGGTACTCCAGCTTGAACAGGTCCGGAAGCTCCAGCGAGAGGCGGCCAACGTTCACATGGATGATGGTATTCTGGAGTATATCGTTGAAATCGTTCATGCTACCCGCCGCGATAATCGTCTTCAGTTAGGTGTCAGCACTCGTGGAACCCTGATGTTGTCCCGAGCGGCCCGGGCACGCGCATATTTCCAAAAGCGAGATTTTGTCATTCCCGACGATGTGTTGTGGCTTGTTCCCTATGTATTACCACATCGCATTCTTTTGGCCTCTAAAACGCGTCACAGCGGTACTAACGCCAGGCAGATTGTCACGGACATCGTCGGCCGTATCAAAGTACCGGTTTGAAGAGGCGACTGTCACGATGAGGAAAACCGATGGGAGATTACGTCTTGGCTTAACTGATGCCGGCAAGGTGGTTCTGCGCGGGACCGGTTTTGTCGCTTTAGCCGTCCTCATTGTCCCTGCCTTCGGGGTACTTTCGTCTCTGGTCTCGGTCGTGCTAATGGCTTTACTGGTCGGCTTTGTTCTGCGACCCAAAATCCAGGTAAGCGGCAATCTGCCTGATCGTGTCATCGTAGGCCAGACAACACGGCTGAGGTACGTGCTCAAAAACGTCGCACGCTTACCGGCCTACAATCTCTGCGTGAGGTTTGGTGCCCTGTCTGAGGCGATTGAGCAAGTCGGAGACGGACATGTGGTTTCACGCCTGGGGCCAGGCGAGACTACCGAAGTAACTGTTGTGATACGACCCAGGCGGCGCGGCTACTACCGAATCAGGCAGCCGATTTGCCAATCCAGCTTTCCCTTTAACTTGTTCAGTTTCGGCGCGTCGCATGACGATGAGGAGACCCTTATCGTCCTTCCAGCCTTTTCCCGGCTCCAAATCCCCATCAGACACATAAGTCGGTACGTTCACACCAGTGGCACGAGACTCGCTGGTCGTAAAGGAGTTTTCCTTGAATATGCGGGAAACCGCCCTTTTTTGCCGGGTGATTCCCCGCGCAGAATTGATGCCCGTGCCTGGGCTCGCTTATCCGTGCCGGCCACCAAGGAGTACCACGATGATTTCGACAACTACACTGCACTGGTATTAGATACCGGCATACCCGCCGGGCTGCGGCGGGCTCCGCCCCGACGAGAAGCCCTATCATGGTCAGGGTCAAACGAGGTCAAGGAACTCGAAGCTGCCGTCTCTCTTTGTGCTTCCGTGGCTTTCACAATTAACAATGATTGTCTTATCGATATTTTGCTTGTCGGCCCCGATTTGCATCAATTCCCTCCGCCAGCAACAAGCGGGGGCTGGCCCAGAATGGTACGCCTCGACAAAATACACGAGATTCTGGCGGGTGTTGAAGCCTCTAAGGGCTATTCCCTGGAGCAGGTAGAGCGGATATTGACAAATAGGTTCTATGAAATATCTGAGGTCGTTTTCATTCTACTAAGCTGGAATAAGACATACCGGCAGTTGCTGCAACTGGCCGGCCAGGCCGGCTGCCACTGCACAGTTCTCATGATAGGCCAGTCCAGCCGAATGAATATGGATGAGGACAACGTGAGCTGGACTGAAAATGTCCAGTTCCTGTCTCCTGATGATATCTTGACGGGGCAGATAGAACGCTTATGAAGACGCAAAAGACCATCGCTATAATAATGATACTGGCAAGCTCGGTGCTGACGGCGTGGGTCTCTGGGGATATTGCCTATCCGACTATCCTTTGTATGTTGGGCCTTTTGGGTTTGCAGCGACGCTTTACCTGGGATATCAAGCCGGAAAGACGCGTTATCACGTCATTGCTCCTGCTCCTCCTGGCGATTATGTTTTCACTTCACTACCGCTATGCCAGTTCCATAGGCCGTGTAGCTTATGTACAAGCAGCGGCTGTCGCCTGGCAAACTATAGCCCGATACTTCCTGGCTTCAATGATACTCATACTGTTTCTCGGCTCACCTGAACGACTGCCGTCTTCACTGGGATTGTTTCACGTAGCCGTAACGATATCCGCTGGACAAATCCTCTTAAATAATGACATGAACATCACGTTTCGGCTGTCGGAGCTGCTCTCTGTTATTCTGGTCGTGCTTTATGCGGCCTGTGGCACGGGCTTCCAGCCCGTGAAAACACGGCAAAGATGGCCGTGCCACCGGCGCATGTCCACCCCTTCTTGCTCTCGATTGAAAGCAGGAGTGTTAGCTTTTGTCCTGATACTTCTCATCACTGCAAACTTCGGCTGGGTCATGGGCTCAATACTCTATCGCCACGTGAAGGTTCTCCAGCCAGCTTGGTTCTGGGGGGGGCGTGCCACCTTAGGGAGTATGACAGACAGTATGTCACTTATAGGATTCTCCACCAGTGGAAGACTGTCTAATGTGTTGTTGATAAAGGGAGATCAAGACCCAACGCCCGCGCTGAGCATCACGTGTAACGGCAGCCCAGGCTACTTGAGGGCCAGAGCATTTGACGTCTATCGTCAATCCGAATGGCATGACCTGTCACACCAGGAAGCGGTCTTCCCTGAACAGAACATGCCATTCGGCATGTATTTCGTAGGTAGAACGAATGTCTTTCGCCTCGACGAGACAGACGCTTCCAAGTGTAACTACATGACCATCCGGCATGAATCCCCGTTCGTCGATGCTGTGTTCACACCTCTGGGAACATCCTTTCTTGAAGCGCCGTTCAATTTGCTGCTGCGGGACGACGACGATATTGTTTATGCACCGAAATTGCGCAGTGGCCTGAATTACAGGATTGCCTACGTGAAATCAGCTTATCAAAGGCCCCCGACTGGTGTGCAAGGTCGCCGGATGCTGAACATCCCCAATCGGCTTGACCCGCGTATTCGTCAACTGGCAAGCAGGATTTTCGCGGGCTGTAGCACGACGACCGAGAAAATTGATGCTGTCGTCAACTACTTTCGCACCAACTACACCTACGTGCTCGGACTGGACATCCCGCCCGATAGGGATAAGCTGACCCACTTTCTATTAGAGGAATCCACCGGCTACTGCGAGTACTTTGCCTCCGGCGCTGCGATTTTGCTGCGTCTCGCTGGCGTGCCAACTCGATACGTTACCGGTTTTTTAGTTACTGAGAAAGACGCCCAGAGCCAATTGTGGGTTGCGCGAAACATGGATGCCCATGCCTGGGTCGAAGCTTGGGACCAGGAACGAAACCAATGGACCATTGTCGAAGCTACGGTAGGGGAGGACCTGGTCACAGCGCCCGCTGCTGAAGAGTTGGAACGCATGGGCGGCGGTACTGGTACTCTTGGGCAGCTCCTGCAAGCTTTGTATCAATATGGTCTTTTTGGCGTGCTTGGCTGGTTGTTCGAGTCCTATGGCCGGCTTGCCGGCTTACTTTTACTGACGACACTCCTTGGCGGTGCACTTTGGTTGGCCCTGTCCCGACACTACAACAGGAAGAAGTCTAAAGGCCGGACACATTCGAGGGCGGTGAGAAATCCAGGGCTTGTAACCTTGCACAAGATGTTGGCCAGGATGGATCGCAGGGTCAAAGCCGCGGGTTCGCGGCGAGAACTCAGTGAGACATTACACGCTTTCTCTGGGCGGATCCGGGCACGAGACTCGGGCGATGGGCTGTGGACAGGAATATCAGGCTGGTATCTCGAATATGCCAACCTCCGCTACTGCAGAACGATCAGCTCCAAATGCTTACAGCAGTTGCAGCAGCTCGCTCATGGACTGCGAAATTACTTATGATGAACGCCACACAGCACAAAAACGGCGTGAGCACCGTTAGAAATCGGCGCTGAAAGCCTGACAGTCCACTATGGGAAGTAATTTCTAACGGGGTGAGCCTCGGCTCGGAAGTATAACACGGTACTCGGGGCGGTCATGGATGATGATACAGTTGACCGCCCCAGGTAATACGCTAACGTCAAAACTACTCGATGGACAATACGATATCATCAATCAGAAGCGTGCCGAGTCCGCCCGTTTGGGGCGAGGTTCGATTACCAACTCCAATTATAATCTCGGTAACTTGGCTCAAATCCACACCAGCCAGGGCACTCAAGTCGATGGTCTTCTGCTGCCAATAAGACTTGAGCAAATCGGGCGCCGAGGCCACGACCGCCACGGCTTCCGAGCCGACGGCATCTTTGACGCCCAGATACAACGAATCTGTAGGCTCCACGATGTTGATCTGATCGCCCCGTACCCAGAGCGTCAAAGCCGTAGCCTCCTCACGCCTCATGTCTTGGGCGGGACTGAAAGAACGCGATATCTCCGACAGGAGAATGCTCGCCAGTTTGCCGTCCTGGTCGACGAATGAACCGGTATTGTTATATAGCAGCGGCAGAGCCTGGCCGCCACCGACTACGATATCACGGCTCATAATTGGTTCATAAACGTACCCTATAGAGGAGCCGGTTCCATTGCCGCCATAACCGTCCGCCCAGACATCCCAGACCCACTGACCAGTATCACCACCGTAGGCATTGTAGGCATCGAAGTCTTCGACTACCATCGGATCAACATTCCGCTCTGGTCGGGTGCCGAGACCGACTACATTAGCCAGTTCGTCCACCGTCAAGGCCCGATTGTAAAAACGTAGATCGTCCAGAGCGCCCACGTAGCGCCGCGCCGCACCGAGCGTATCGGAGCCCAAGGTCATCTCTCCGCTGAAATTCACCGGCTCGTGCACCCGCATCAGTTCCCGCGTGGTGTCCACACTATCGAGATAGAAAGTGGCTTTCTCGGGGGTGACTACCATCGCTACGAAGGCCCATTCGTCGACGGCGGCGATCAGGCCGGATTCGTACTGCCAGCTTTCGTCAACGTCGAGCCAATGATAGCCAAGCTGGTTGTTGGCCATCAGATTAATCCCGGTCGTAAGGGTGCCGGCACGCATGAAGATGATCCCCGTCCGCCCATGCACGCGGGCCGGCTTGATCCAGCCCGTCATGGTAAGGGTGTCGGTGGTCACGTCCAACGGCGGAATTGTGATCAGATCGTCCTCGGTTAGGACCACCGAAGCGCCGGCTACGCCGTCAATCCACTCGATATTGCCCTGGACAGTCCCATGGTTGCCGTGACCGGACATGTCCAGGATTGAAGCTGTGTTGACCTGATCCATGTTCCACCAGCCTAACAGAGAGTCATCTTGGATCGGTATCTCTCCGATGGTCGTAAAACTCCACACCGGGCCTTTGAAGGTCCCGCCAAGAGTGAATTCATCCACTCGCCAGTAATAGGTTGTATCAGATTCCAGGGCCGGGGGCGTGTACGACGTCGCCACTTGCATCAAGCCGGCCATATCCTCGGCAACGGAATTCGCTTCCGTCCCGAAATAGACCGTATGCGCCAAAGCGCCAAGCCCAGGCGCCCAAGTCAGCGTCTGATCCGGCAAGACAAAAGTCGCGACATCGACTGGAACCGGAGCGTAGGCAGTGGTCGGCGGCACACCGAAGCTCCAGACCAACCCGGACGTAACGGTACCGTCCTCGGTGATTTCATCCACTCGCCAGTAGTATGTATTACCGGGAGCAACAAGTCCTTCGGGCAGCGGTTGGCCAATCACACCGATCAACAAGCTGGATTCGGTGGTCGTAGCGATTAAGGCTAATGCATCTGCGTTGACTACATCCTCTTCATTCGTGCTGAGATAGACATTATGAGAGGTAGCTTCGTCGCCCGGCTCCCATGCCAGGGTGATGAGGCTGCCGGTGACCATCGAACCGGATGACGGTTCGGGATTAACGGCATTGAGGTGCAACAGATACTCGCCACGTAGATACTCCGTCAGGGTAGCCACCTCGGCTTCTGAAAGCACTCGGTTGTAGATAATAAACACGGCCAGATCGGCGCTGACGTAGTCGCCACTGTAGAAGCCGCCGCCCGGCTCGTGACCGTTGCCCACAGCAACGACATTGCCGGTTCTTGTAAAGGTCACCGTATTGGTGGGATTATTCTGCGTCAGGGTCTGGCGGACACCGTCGAGATAGTAGATCAGGTCCGATTGCAAGGTGCCTTGCGAGGCCTGCCAGACGCCCACGTGAAATCCCGTGGTCATGGGATTCGGATTGCCGGCCAGCGACCAGCCGTTGTTCAGCCGAAAACCCGAGCCCTGGGCAGTGTTCTGCTGCGTGCAGACGTCCATCGCAATGGAGACGCCCCCGACCGCGTCCGAGGCGCCGAAGTGACCCAACCGTTCGTGCAGATCACTGGTCTTGTCGCCGGTACAGACCATCACGCATGTCGCTCCGGCCTCGACATCCGGAATGGTGAGCTGGACAGAGGAAAGCGCCTCGGCGCCGTTAAACCGCACCACCGGCTTGCCGAACAGCACGTCGGCTTTGTACTCCGGCGTCCCGGAACCGACATCCCCCACGGTACCATCGACCGGATCGTCCTGGGCCGAATCTATCCACACTGTGACCGGATCACCGTCCTTCAGGCCGGTGAGAGAATCCGCTCGCAAATGAACGATCAAACTCTCCGTAACCGGCAGTTGCGCGTACGCACCGGACACCAAACACAGGCATAACAGCATCATTAGGAATCTCTTACTCATTTTCAATCCTCCTTCGTCTTTTGGCGGGTTATAGACTTTCGATGTTTGGCATATGCACCCTCACTTTGATCTGACTTTTCCCATATTAAACGCATAGCTATGCCGCTAAGCCTAATTTCCATTAGAATATCAAACCTATCTCGGAAAGTCAAGATT
>CAYQKF010000123.1:0-14510 GCA_964417935.1 uncultured Pirellulales bacterium | reverse complement strand
CCAATTGGACACTTGGTGAAAACAAACCCAATTCAAACCCAATTGCCGAAAGGGTAAAATTGATGCAAAGTATGTATTTACAAAGGATTATGAAGAAAAATGCGGCTAAGGGCTATGAAAGAACAAACCCAAAACAAACCCAATCAAACCCTGTCCTGAGCGCAGTCGAATGGACCAATTTCAAAGGCAAAAAAATGCTGCTTGACCTTTCGCCCTGTATATGCTATCTTAGTTTCTACTGAGGATATCTACCGGGAATTAGAAACCTAATATAAACAGGTATCAATGAATACTATACCGAGAGGTGGAAAAGTTATGAGTATTATTAAGGAAGAAGCAAAGAAGCTCATTGACAAATTGCCGGATCAAGCGACCTGGGATGACATTATGTACGAATTTTACGTCAAAAAGAAGTTGGCGGTTGCCTTGAAAGCTGCTGAAGAAGGACACGTTATCTCTCACAAGGAAGTTAAAAAGAGGCTTCTTTCAAATGAAGATTGAATGGACCGAACCGGCCCTATTGGATTTAGAAAATATTCGGGATTATATCAGGAGAGATTCGGAATATTACGCAGTTCGATTTGTCGAGAAAATTATTGAAGCAGTAGAAAATTTAGAGGAGTTCCCTCAGATGGGACGTACTGTCCCGGAGGCTGAGGAGGAAAGTATTCGGGAGCTTTTATTGCACAATTATCGGATTATCTATCGTGTGGAAGCTGATCGCATTTTAGTCCTTACTGTGATACATGGTGCCCGAGATTTAAGTCAGAAAACAGCCAAGCCATGGGATATTATCTAATCACTTTGCCTGGTGGCCAAATATACTCTATTCATTATAGCTGGTTCTTGTGTTCACCTCAGAAAAATGAAAGATGAATTTCTCACATCCCGCAGATTACTTTCCAAGCAGCAGGTTCGCTTTTCTTTGTTGCAGCCATTCGGGCATTTGCTCATTGGTTACTTTTTCCCAAAGTCCCTTTTTTAAGCTGCGGGCACTGGCTTCTAATTGTTTGTACCTGTTATAAAAACTATGGCGAAACCGCAAATCTGCGTAAGCAAAACCTTCAGTCAGGAGAACCTCGTTCAGGAATCTATCGTCGGGCAATTTTACATAAGCCAAAAGTCTGCCGTACTTGCCTCTTGTGCTGTTTCCTTCATCAAGATAGACCGTAACTGGTTTTCCAAGGACTAATTTTCTTGTAAATTCAGCGGCTTCCGGCCCAAAATACATAACGCCAACTTCAGGGTTTTTTGTTTCCGGCGTGTCGATTCCCCAAAGCCGTATCCTTGTGTAACTGTCATTAACATCAGGTATATCTATATCGATAGTATCACCATCGACCACTTTGACAACGGTGAAGGTTTTGGTATGATATTTTTGAAAATCATTGGCTTCTGCCTGCTCTTCGGATTTGGGCTGAGACTGCCATTTGCTTCTGATGGGGCTGTGGTCGAGCCAGACAAACAACACTACCGCCAGCAGGCAAAGGACGATTATACCCGCTCGCCTACGTCTGCTCATAGCATAAGGGATTTTATTTTGCTTGGACACGTTTTGGGGGATTAGTCACTTATGCTTCGCTGCTCGGCCGGTTTGTCTAACTCAAAGGCAGCACAAACGGCCTCGAGGGCTTCCTCGGCCTGGTCTTCGTCCACTGCACAACTAATGCGAATTTCACTGGTGGTAATCGAATCGATATTAACTTTGGCTTCAGCTAAGGCAGTGAACATCTTCTCTGCCACGCCGTAATGGGTTCGCATACCAATGCCGACCACAGAAACCTCGGCAATATCATCGCGAACGAAGATGCCCTCGCAATTAACTTCATCTTTGATTTTCTCGACAGCCTCCTTAGCGGCGGCCAAATCCGATATGCCAATCATAAACGACAGGTTTGCCTTTTCGGCACTGACTTCTGTTTGGATGATATCGCTGACAATCACTTTGGCCTTTGCCAGATGAGCGAATACCTTTGCGGCGTTGCCGGGAACGTTATCAACGCCGACAAGACCTATCTTGGCCATATCTTTTTTTACTGTTGCCCCTGAAACTATTACACCTTCCATTTGCGGCACCTCGTGGGTAATTATTGTCCCATCAGTTTCGTCGCTACTGCTTCTTACGTGAATCTTTACATCGTACTTCTTGCCGAACTCGACTGCTCGGGGATGCATAACGCCGGCTCCAAAACTTGCCAGCTCGAGCATTTCGTCGTAACTAATCTCGTCTATTTTTACAGCATTTTTGAATATTCGCGGGTCAGAAGTGTGAATTCCATCGACGTCCGTATAGATTTCGCACTCTTCGGCTCCCAACGCCGCGGCCAGCGCAACTGCGGTCGTATCTGACCCGCCTCGGCCGAGTGTCGTTATGTTTTCATCTTTATCTATGCCCTGAAAGCCTGCAACAATAACAATCCTGCCTTTGTCTAACTGTTTATGAATCCGCTCGGCCCCAATACTTTTTATCCGCGCCCTCGTATGGGCGCTGTCGGTCATAATTCGGATTTGGCTGCCGGTGAAGCTGATGGCATCATAACCCATAGCGTCAAGAGCCATAGCGAAAAGCGACACTGTCTGCTGCTCGCCTGTACTGAGCAATTGGTCCATCTCGCGTTTAGGCGGATTGGGATTAAGCTCCAAAGCGTCAGCGATGAGCTGGTCGGTCTGTTTGCCGCGGGCTGAGGCTACCACCACAACCCCAAAGCCGTTCTCCACCGCCTTAATTACCCGCTTAGCAGCTCGGCGAATCTTTTCGGCATCAGCAACCGAAGTACCACCAAACTTTTGTACAATTATTGCCATAATTAATCAGATGTCAGAGGTCAGAAGTCAGAGGTCAGATATTTCTGTTTTCTGTCTTCTGTTTTTGCTAAATTCGGCTTTAACAATCAATAAACTTTAACTGACATTTCCCATTTAAACGGTTACAGAACATAATTTTCTCCGTACGACCTCAATAGTTTTACAAAAATCACTTTGAACTATCAAGGATTTTCTTTTCCGAGGCAGCTTTGTTGAAGATTTACCCGCCTTCGGCGTAACTTATCAGACACAGATTTACACAGATTAACACTGTTTTTTTTATATATTTATTCTTTTAATCCCGTGTTCATCCGTGTTAATCAGTGTCTAATACAGGGATCCGCCTGAGGCGGACAAGTTCTCGATACGAGAAGGACTTTTTAAGTAAACCCGCCTTACTGTGTGGCGGGTAAAAAAGAGGAAACAACTTGTATCGGTAATGGAAATTCTGGAGAGAGTCCGAACCGATTCAACGTGAAAAGAACGAGACCGCGCATGCGGGGAGCAGGAATCTATTTTATTTTTTCTCACCCAACCTCCAAAGCCAGATTCTAAAAAATTGCATCTTTGGCGTAAATTTGTATAATCTGTAAAGAAAAGATAGAGTCATTTGTTTGAAACCACAGATTTCACAGACTTTTATAGAATGAAAGAACAATGCGCATAGTAATGCCCCTTTTTGATTTCGACAATGAGAGTTCTGAGGAATTTGTATTTAGTGGAGGGAAATATGCCCTACGAAAATTCAATGCTGAAGACGAAATACCAGAGGTACCTGGATTATCCGAACTTGACATTGAATACATAAAACAAGAATCATGGGCATTGGTCGCCGAGGATCCCGACTTGAAAAAATACAGGGAAGAGATAAATATACTACTTCTTGCATTCAGAATTTTTAAAATGGCTCGTGTTTTTATAAAATATCGTTCGTGCAAAGAGGATGATTCTTATTGCACCAGGCTTAATGATTATCTGCATATAGTTATGCCAAACAAAAGCAATGGGATAATTACACTTAATGATTTGAATGTCATAAATAAAGGATTCTCAAAGCTATTACAAATGAAACCAATCTCAGACAGGACTCGTAATGCTATATACTTTATGTATAGAGGATTTTGTGCTGGCAAGATGATTGATTCTTTTTTATTTCTAATGTGCGCCATTGAGGCTCTTTTCTCAAAAGAAAATCCAGGCGGAGCTACAAAAACTATATGTTCAAGAGTTTCTAAATTCTTGGGTAACAAGTCGGGATATGAATATAATGATATAAATGAATTATATGTTCTTCGAAGCAATATAACGCATGGTAGAGTTGTGGTAGGGGATGAAATTAAAGGCAAGCTAAACACATTATACAAACTTCAAGACGTGTTAGTAGAATGCATGAAAAAAATATTGGACAAAGAAATCTACCTAATATACAGCGATGTTCAAAACAAAGAACGCTACTTCAACGACTTGAAATAGCCATGTAGAGCAGGACTTATCCCACACTCTTTTTATTTCGCAAACAACATGCGTCTCAAGACGTCAGCCATGTCAAAAACGAAATCTGGGAAATCCGGGGCAAAAGAGGATTGTACCTCATCTTATGATTAAAAGTTGCTTTAGTTGACAGTTGCCGAACGCTGCGGTAGAATCCGATCGGCAAATAATCGAAGACTTGAAAGGAAAAAGAAATGCAAATTTTCGGATACGTTGGTTACACCATTTTAATCTTCTTTGCCATAACTTGGACACTGGGCGTAAGAGTTAAACTTGGAGCAGGCCTCTTTACAATAATGGGCGCATTATTTTACATGGTTGCCGCAATATTGTTGGGGGTATTGGGAATAAATAAACTACATTCTTGGTGGCTATTGCCGTCCGGATTCATCTTTGTTAGGCTATGCACATTCATATTAGCTACTCGTGTCCCATTGTTATACAATCTCGTTAAAATCTTGGGGTCGGTTTATGCTGGGATTATCCGAATCGGTATCCCATCAAACAAAATAAAGGCAGCACAGCATGCAGATGCAGTGGAAACTATCGAAAGGGTGTTTTCAAATAAGGAATGAGAAAGAGTCTAACAAGGCGCTCCATTTGCGACATATCGCGCTTAATATGCTACAACTGGCGTTTCATTTATGGCAGATAACGCTTCATCTGTGGCAAATCACCCTTCATCTGCGACATATTAAGCCTTATTTATTACGGATAACGCTTTATCTACGATAGATTAAACTTCATATATGGCATATCACACTTACTTTGTCATAGCAGGATCATCATCAATCTCTCGATAGGAAATCCGGGTTTAACTTTTTAAGAAATACTCCATCAGCTCAAAACCGTTGTCTATCCTGAATCCTGACTTGGCCGCGTTGGCTTCGCTAAAAGTGGTATGTAAAATCCCGCTGATATTATCACCTGCCATAGCAAACGGAACCGGCTCAGGTGAGTGAGCGCAGTTTCGGACAGGAGTCGCATGGTCCGGCATTACCAGTATTCGCCAGCTTTCGTAACCCTGCAGCGCCTCAAGCACAGGCCCGACAATATATCTATCTATCTGCTCGACAGCTTTTTTCTTCATCTCGGCATTGCCGCTGTGAGACGCTTCATCGGGCGCCTCTATATGGACAAAAACGATGTCATATTCCTCGAGCGCTTTTATTGCAGCAGAAGCTTTGCCCTGATAATTCGTGTCAATAAAACCGGTGGCGCCCGGCACATCTATCAAGTCAAAGCCTATAAGCTTCGACAAACCTTTTACGAGGTCAACGGCGGTTATAGTAACGCCTTTGAGTCCAAATCGGTTCTGGAAACGTTCCATCTGGGCTCTTTTACCCTGTCCCCAAAGCCAGACGGAGCTGACCTGGTTTTCGCCTAAGTCCTTTCTGACTTTGTTAATATCGTGACCACTGAAGAGTTGCTGTGAACGGGCCATCAAATCGATGAGCAGTTCTGCGCCTTTGCCACGAGGTAACATTTTTTCTATCGCCGTACCAATATAGTCGTGCGGCGGATACGTTTGAATATCGAAATCAATTCCTTTGAAAACTACTAAGTGCCGATAGCTTACACCTGCATGAAAACGAATTTGCTTGTTACCAAGCTGCTCGTCTAATTCTTTTATCAGTTTGCCGGCCTCTGCAGTGGAAATATGTCCTGCACTGTGGTCTGCCATTTGGCCGTCGGCAATGGTAATAAGATTACATCTGAAAACCCAGTCGTCTAAGGACAGTTTGATATTGCGTGCTGCCGCTTCAATTGGTGCTCGTCCGGTATAATATCTCTGTGGGTCGTAGCCTAATAGACTCATTTGAGCTACATCGCTGCCGGGCTCCATATCCAGAGGAACTGTCCGGACAAGACCCTGCCTGCCTAACGTGCTGACTTTGTCCATACCTGGTGTCTGGGCAGCTTCAAGAACGGTCTTATTATCGAATTGCTCCAGCGGTTCGTCCGCTGCACCATCAGGAATTATTATAGCATACTTTGTTGTCAATCCTTATCCTCCGGAATATCCACGATTCTTATGCAAACCGGCTTGCCGCCAATAACGTCAAGTTTTTCCATATCTTCCAAAGCGGCTGTGATATTTTTCTGCCGGGTCGTATGTGTTGTGATTACGACTGGTACGGTATTTTCCGGGCCGATACCTTCGTGCTGCAGCGCACCGGATATACTTATCTGGTGCTCGGCAAGTACTTTACTCCATTGAGCTATTACACCCGGCTGGTCTTTGCACATTATCCTGATATAGAACCTGCCTATAAGATTATCTATTTTCTCTATTAACGGCACCGTTTGGCTCCTGGGTCGCAGATTTAAATGGCGAAAGGTGGTAGCTGAATTACCCAGAGCCACATCGATAATATCCGCAACAACTGCGCTTGCGGTAGGCATCATTCCTGCACCTCGGCCGTAGTACATTAACTGTCCGACAGCACTGCCAAATATGCTGACGGCATTAAATGGGCCTTCTACACGGGCAAGGGGATTATCCTCGGCAATAAAAGACGGATGCACCCGTAGTGAAATACCAGAAGTCAGAGTCTGTTCTCTTTCTTCTGTCCTCTGTCCTCTGTCCTCTGTTCTTTCTGCGATTGCCAACAATTTGAGACAGTAGCCCATTTCGCCGCCGTAGCGAATATCATCTTTTGAAACTGCTTCGATGCCCTCGACAAATATGTCGTCAAGTTTGATTTCATATCCGAAAGCAATAGAGGAAAGAATAGCAAGCTTGTGTGCGCTGTCACCGCCGCTGATATCCAGCGTAGGGTCTGCCTCGGCGTAGCCTTTTTCCTGTGCTTGAGTCAAAGCCTCGGAGAATCCCTCGTTTTGAGAGGTCATATTCGAGAGGATATAGTTGCAGGTCCCGTTGACGATGCCATACATCGCAGTGATATTATTTGCCGCTAATCCCGTTCGGATAGCTGAGATAATAGGAATACCTCCTGCGCAACTGGCCTCAAAGGCTATACAGCGATTGTTCTTGTGAGCGGCTCTGTAAAGTTCATTGCCGTGCTCAGCTAATAAGGCCTTGTTGGCGGTAACCACGTCTTTGCCCGCCTCAAGCATTTTGAGCTGGACCTGTTTTGCTGTATCGGTTCCGCCGACCATCTCAACGCCTATTTGAATAGTGTCATCGTCTAATAGTCTATTCAGGTCATCGGTAAGGATACCGTCGGGCAGCTTTACCGGACGGTCAGACTTTGTGTCGATATCAACAACGCAGGCGAGCTCCAGCCGAAGGCCGGTTTTAGCGGTTATCGAATCCGCATCTTCGATTATCAGCTTTGCAACGCCGGTTCCTACAGTACCGAAACCAACAAGTCCAACCTTTACAATATTCTCTGCCATGATTTAGTATCTCGTATTTCGTACCTAGTAACTTAAACGCTGTAGTCTATGAATCTAACAGTCAATAGTCAATATGCTTTGTGGAAAACTTTTTGAAGTTCTCTGGACATCCCAGGTAAAACACCGGATTCGATTGACATTGACATCACGATATGTTATCTTCAAGCATATAGTGTTTGGACACGGAGAGGTAAAACATGAAGAAGCGATTGACCTTGTGTGTCAATATCAATGCCGCTATCATGATTTTCCTGTCGGCGTACGCTCTGCTTATCCCGGCCGGGATGCTGATTCACGACCTGCGAGATCCGGGCCTGTACAGCGACAAAATGCCACGTTGTGTGTTTCGCTGGCATAAAGCACTCTCCCCCAGGTACGAAAAATGGGCCCGACAACGTGTGGAATCCAAGGCTGCAACGAAGCTGACTACTGAGAACATATCCAGGACTGAATGGCCGGTGTTTGGTTCGGTGTTTTATCTTTGGGCGACTGAGGCACTACAGGAAGCGTTCGACGAGAACCCTACGCTCGCGTCGTCTGCGCCGAGGGACTATGCACGAAGCGCGATAGAGGCAACCGCAGCTCTGGTCGCTGACCCCAATCATGCAAGCTGGGTCAAAGATCACTGGGGGGATGCTTACCTTGAGAAGGAGAATCTGTTCTACAGGATGTTGCTAATCAGCGGATTGACCAGTTATCAGAAGCTTTGTGGTGACACAAGATATGAAGAGCTCCTGCGTAGCCAGGTGGAATCGCTGTCGATTGAGCTTGACCAATCTCCGTATGGACTATTGGATGATTATCCCGGCCAATGCTACCCTGTTGATATTCTGCCCGCAATCGCTGCAATCCGGCGGGCAGACACGGTTTTGGGCACCGACCATGCTGATTTTGCCGCCCGTGCGATTCGCGGTTTTAAAGAAACGCGCCTCGACAAGTATACGGGCCTGCCCGCTTATTTTGTTGATTCAAAGACAGGACATGCCAAAGACAGCGCTCGCGGCGTAGGATTGTCATTCATGCTTATCTGGGCACCCGAATTGTGGCCGGAAACCGCCCGCGAATGGTATGCCAAATATGAGGAACAGTTTTGGCAACAGGGACGATGGTTTGCAGGATTTAGGGAGTATCCAAAGGATGTCGATGTGGGATGGTTTGCATTAGACGACGTGGATTCCGGACCCGTCGTAGGTGGCTATGGGGCTGCAGCAAGTGCCTTCGGTATCGGGGCTGCAAGGGCTATGGGACGTTTTGACCATGCATATACGCTTGCTGCACAAGCTATAGTCGGCTCGTGGCCATTGCCGAATGGGACACTGCTGGGGCCTCGTATGTTGTCAAACATATCTGATGCACCATACCTTGGCGAAGCCGCTGTGCTATTTGTGCTCACACGTGGGTCGGTCGATATGGGAGAGGTGGCCGAACAAGGCAAGCTACCTTTGTCCGTGTATGTTGTCATTACTCTCTTTATATGCCTGGGAGTCTATGAAGTGCTTGCCACTATCTATAGAACGTGGCGTTGGCATAAACGCCATGCCAAAATGTTTGTGCCCTTACCGGGTGTGCAAGTGTCAGTATGGTTGGTGCTGATAACTTCGGCCGTGCTTACCTGGACCACGCTAAGTGTATGCGTTGGATTGATAATTTTGTTGACAACTCAATTGATACCTTTTCGGGTGAAGAAACGGTCCCACAATTCCAAAATGTGTGGTTGAGCGTTTTGCCCAGAACCTGTTGCGGCTTAGCCAAACGGCGGGGCACACTAAATTATTAAATTATGCTCTGCAAACAGCCCCATAATCGTCATCATCAAGACGATTATAGAACTAAAATAGTATTGACCCCGTGAGATAATTTTATATCTAACGGGGGTTGACTTAACCAGTCTAAATATGTTAGAATAGGTAAAGTTCTGAGATTGGATATCCGGGCTAAGCGGCTTTGTGCATCGTAAGGGAGGTACATGTCCGATAACAGATGCGGATACGCACGCTTCCGACAGGCGTGTCAAAAGCTGTAAGTGCCCGAAAATGAGTTAACAAGTGAACTAAAGTACCTAAAGTTTGGAGTGCCTAAAGTGGTTGAAGTATGGATATCAGCAGATCAGGAAATCAGGACCTGATAACCTGGGTTGTTATGTTTAAAAAAGATAAATCATTAAAACATACTTTAGGGCAGCCGAAGACCATTTCTAACAGAGGGAATGCCAGCCTCGTGCTTCGTAGCGAAGCCCTACTTCGCAGAGTAGCATCTCGGTATCGTAAAGGCAAATCGAGCACTCCTTGGGAGTCCTTACGGACCGCAAAAATGCCGGATAAGTCCACAGGATGGCTTGCGCCACAGACCGGTCGTACTATCAGTTATCGCCACGAGCTGAAATATCACATTAGTGAGTCAAAGGCCGAGGCGATAGCCCAGTTTATTAAGCCACACTTGCAACTGGACCGGTACTGTAAGTTGCAGCAAAGCGGTGATTATCCGATTGTGAGTCTTTATCTGGATTCGGGCGACCTGCATCTCTGCAGAGAGAGTCTCGGAGGACACAAAAATCGCTTCAAGCTGCGGATCCGCAGTTATACCGACGAACCGGATTATCCTCGCTTTTGTGAGATTAAGCGCAGGATAAACACTATTATTATCAAAAACCGGGCCAGGGTTATGAACCGCGATGTGCCAACTTTGCTTGCGGGCTTGCCTCTGCCGCCGCAGAATTATACGGCCGACACCGAGACAATCAATCAATTCCAGTTCTATATGAACAATATCAGAGCCAGGCCTGCGGTATTAGTTCGTTACACTCGGCAGGCATACGAAGGCGGTTCGGAAAACAGACTAAGAGTAACCTTTGACCGTGAGCTTGCTTACAATGTTACCAGCTTGCCCGAAGTTAGACTTAGCGGTGGAACCTGGCAGCTTAATCCCTATACCTTAGGCGGCATTATTTTGGAAATCAAGTTTACCGGTCATTATCCCGTATGGCTGAGCCGGATGGTCAAGTGTTTCAACTTACGGCAGCAATCAATATCAAAGTATGCTTCGTCAATTAAAGAATCCTGTTTGTTAAAGTTTTGTGCACCCCAGTTAGCGGGATACTAATTATGGATAGAATTTGGCAAATACTGGAAGATACACCTTCAGCAGGGGGGCCTTTTACACCCGAGGCGGTTCTGCTGTCACTGCTGCTTGCCTTTGTTCTCGGACAGGCACTGGCCTGGGTTTATTACTTCACTCATAGCGGTCTGTCTTATTCAAAATCCTTTGTCCAATCACTGGTTCTAATTACCGTCGTTGTGGCAATGGTTATGGCTGTCATCGGTACAAGTATCATCACCGCTGTTGGTTTGATGGGTGCTTTAGCAATTATACGTTTTCGCAACATCATCAAAGACACCAGGGACATAGCCTTCATTTTTTGCTCACTGGTCGTGGGCATGGCAGCAGGCTCTCAGCGCTATGCAGTGGCCATTGTCGGGACCGTTATTCTAAGTTTAATAGCAATTTATTTGTATCTGACCGGCTTCGGTACACATCAGCCGCACAACGGCTTTCTGCGGTTTAGCTTCGTAGGCCACATTGGACCTGATAGCCCAATTTCCGCTATCCTTAAACGTTTCTGCGGCAGTTTTACCCTCATCTCGGCGCAAGAGAGCGGCTTTGGCACCGCCGAAGTCGAATACGCTTATCAGTTGATGATAAGAAATGCCGCAAAAAACCAACAAATGTTGTCCGAACTACAAAAAGTTGAGGGCCTTGAGAATATCAGTCTGACAATGCAGGAACGGCTGCTGGAGGTCTAAATAAAGTATAAATCCTAAATCCTAAACAATATCTAATGACCAAAATTCAAATGACCAAGTAGTGCTGTAGTAATAAACAACGAGTGAGAATTATGATAAGCCTCACAAGTTATCTTTTTCGTTTACGTCGGCACCTTCTGCCTATCGTAGTTTGGCTAAGTGCCGTCGCATGCGTGGTTGGGCTTTTCACTCGTCGCTCGCAACGGTTTGAAATCGTCGGCATTGCTCGTGGACAGGTACGTCAGATTGCTGTTAACTGCCCGGCCCGGCTTAAAACCGTCCACGTCCAACTGTTCGAAAATGTGAAAAAGGGGCAAACAGTAGCCGTAGTCAATACCATACTCGATAATGAGCAGCCACGGGTCGAATTGCAGACACAATTGGAGCCTATTTTAGCGGAAATAGAACACCTGGCAGCTCAGTTAGTCCCAACTCAGGACGACCTGCTCGCTGAAAAAACCGACCGCCAAACCACTCGGCTCAGCGACAGTAGAAGATTTTCCATTGACGTGGAAAATGCCAGAGTTCAGATACTTAGCCTGAGGTCACAAATTGCTTCCGACCGCATAATTTTGGAAGACCTGGCCATGGAAGCAAAGATTGTCCGGGACCTCCTGGAACAGGATGCCGTCGCGCCCTACGAGCTGGAGAAAACTCAAGTTCAATACAACGCTCTGGCAAAAAAGATCGAAGAGAACGAGCATTTGCTGGAGCAGGCCAAAATTGATTTGGAACAAAACCAGCAGCGGTGGGATGAATATGCGCGAAGCCATCCATTTCACCCTTCTGTAGATGATGCTTTGGAGGTTATACGCAAACAGATAGGCGTTCAGGAGCGCCTTATGGACGGACTGTTGGCGCAGCTCGAGGCGCTGAAGTCTCGTGAGGCATTAGAGTTGAAGGCTCCAATAGATGGCGTAGTGATCCCAGTTCAGCAGCGGGCAAATGAGGTTCGCCTACGCAGGCCGGGCGAGAAAATTCTACGAAGGCCTGGCGAAGTCGTTGCCGCCGGCGAGCCCATCCTTGTCATAGCTGAGGCCAGGCCGAGTGAAATCATTGCATACGTCGGCGACAGACAATTAGGTCAAGTGGAAGAAAAGATGCTCGTTGAACTCATCAAGGACAGGGAACCGCCACAGATAGCGACGTCCCAGATAACACATGTCGGGCCCACAATGGAACTAATGCCGGAACGACTATGGCGAAATCCTAACATCCCTCAATGGGGACGACCCGTAGTGATAGAGGTTCCCGATGGCTTAGAGCTGGTCCCAGGCGAGATGGTTGGGATACGCAGATTGTAGATAAGACTTCAAAGCCGCAGGTGAATATTATGATTTGCAATTGTTTTACAAAACAACTGAGTTATCTGATTATATGCGGCCTTGTCTGTTTGTGTAGTGTGGCCGGGTGCACTCAGCATAACTATAAAAAGGAAGCTGACGAACAGGTCTATAACATCATCGACCAAAAATGGCGTAAAGATTTCGGCACAAAAACTAACTATAAGATTAGCGACACCGCTCCATCGCCTAACGACATTCAAATTGAGAAAACCATACCTGCCAGCGGCGTACTGAGCCTTCCACGGGCGGTTGCAATTGCGACGGCCCACAATCGTGAATATCAATTGCAGAAGGAAACTTTATACACAATGGCGTTGGATTTGAGGTTGGCCCGCCACGAGTTTAAAAGACAGTTTTTTGCCGGGATGAGCGGCGGATACGACGCCGACTGGAATGATGAGGTCTGGGGGCTTGAGACAAATTTCGGTTTTAACAGGTTATTAGCGACAGGCACTCTGATAGGTGCTAAAATATCAGCCGCCTGGCTTGATGTGCTTACCGGTAATATGAAGGGGGGGCTGGCCTCTGTTTTGACTGCAACTCTCACACAACCTTTGCTTCGCGGCAGCAATCCGAAAGTAGTATTAGAGAACCTCACACAGGCTGAGCGGGACACGTTATATCAGGTACGCACGTTCAATCGGTTCCGTCAGACGTTTGTGGTTTCTGTTATCGCACAATACTACGAGGTACTGGAACTGTATGACCTGACCAGAAACGCAAAATCCAACTACAATACTCTTGCCTTGTTATCTGGTCGTGTTGAAAAATTAACTAATGCCGGCCGTTTGCCCACGTTAGAGCTTGATAGAATGCGACAGGAGATGTTGAAAGCCAAAGATATACATGTTCAAGCTCGGAAAGAATATGAGTCGCTGTTGGATTTATTCAAGATAACACTTAGTGTGCCAACCACGATAGAATTCCAATTAGACGACAGTGAGCTTGAAGCTTTAAGGGCTGTGGAGAGACTTGAGCCAGATTTTGCTGAGGCTGAGGTTGTCGAAACCGCTTTGCTTCGGCGTCTTGACCTTGTTAATAGCGCCGAGGGTGTTATTGATGCGCAGCGTAAGGTCTTCGTGGCGGCAGATGCCTTTCGCGCTGACTTAAGCATTTCGGGCACGTCCGATGTTGCCTCGCAACAGCAGGGTAACCGGCAGACCTTGCAAGCTGCCAATGACTATAATCTGGACTTCGAACTTAGTTTGCCGGTGGATCGTGTGGCTGAACAAAATGTCTATAGAAAAACTCTCATCACGCTGAATCAGCGACAGCGAGAATATGAGCTGGCTGCCGATACGATCAGGCTGGAAGTCCGCCAAGCTTACCGTGATCTTGCAGAGGCAGCGGAGCGATACAGGATTCAATCGGAGGCCCTTAAGGTGGCCCAGGAGCGCTTTAGAAAGACCAATCTGCTGATGCAGTATGCACGCGCTAGTAGTCGCCGGGTTCTGGCTGCACAGGGTGACTTATTTGAGGCGCAAAATGAAGCTACTCAGGCATTGGTAAATTATGCCAATGCGACACTCAATTTTTACAGCGATACCGGCGTGCTTCAGGTGCGACCGGACGGAATGTGGGAGCATTAAGAGCCTATCCGAATAACCCTTCATCCTTTGTCATTCTGAGGCGAAGCCGAAGAATCTGTCTAACGAAGAGGAGATTCTTCACTTCGCTGCGCTCCGTTCAGAATGACAGGCGAGAG